>JAYULW010000012.1:0-31077 GCA_043763155.1 Alphaproteobacteria bacterium
CACAATATCTGCGCCATTTGCAGGACGAGCTGAAACACACCCACATCTTCTTGAACCGCTGCAACAAGCTGCGCACCCAAAGCGGTAAAAAAGCCCGCCCCGCGCCCGACGCCGATTACGAAAACCTGTTCGAGCGCCTGGGCGAAGAACAATTCCTCGCCTTCGTGCATCTGGGCGAAAAGCGCGGCTGCATGCAGTTCACCTCCTATGCCCGCTACTTCGCGAAAAAAGGCGACACCCATACCAGCGGCATTTTCAGCGCCGTGCTCGAAGACGAAAACCAGCACATGAATTACACCCGCGAGCTGCTGGTGCAGGTCTGCGGCTCGGAAGCCGCTGCCAAAAAAGCCCTGCTCAAAGCCCGCCTTTGGGAGGCCCGCCGCAGCTGGATGCGCAATGGCAAAAGCCTAACCGCCAAGCTGTTCTTCATCATCGTGCTAAGCGTGTACCCGCTTTTGCTGCCCTATAAGCTATTGCGCTTAGGCCGCCCCAAAGCTGAGCCAACCACCGGTTGGAGCAGCCTGTAAGCCATGGCTAACATATTAGGTTTATCCTTCGGGTATCACGACGCCGCCGCCGCACTCATGGTTGATGGCAAGCTTATTGCCGCCATGCAGGAAGAGCGCTTCACCCGCATCAAGAACGATCCCAGCTACCCCGCCCACGCCGCCGAAGCCTGCCTGAAACAAGCGGGCCTCACCGCGCAAGACCTCGACAAGGTCGTGTTCTACGAAGATCCCTTCCTCAAAACCGAGCGCGTGCTGCTCAACGCCATTCGCTATTTCCCGCACGCATGGAAGCAATTCCCCAAAGCCATCGCCTCGCAATTCGCCGATAAAATCTGGGTGCTGGACCAAATCTGCGGCCGCCTGAATATTGACCGCAAAAAAGTAAGCTGCATGCCGCATCATCTAAGCCATGCCGCCAGCAGCTTTTATTTCAGCAGCTTTCAGGAAGCCGCCATCCTCACCGTAGACGGCGTAGGCGAGCACGCCACCACCTGCCTGTGGAAAGGGCAGGGGAGCGACATCAATCTTTTGCGCAGCATTGACTACCCGCACTCTATCGGCCTGCTCTACGCCGCGCTCACCGCATTCCTGGGCTTCAAAGTCAATTCCGGCGAATACAAAGTCATGGGCCTTGCCGCCTTCGGCAAACCGAAATTCAAAGAAGAATTCAGTCGCCTCGCGCGCTTTTGCGACGATGGCTCCTACCAGCTGGACCTGCGCTATTTCGCCCACCACACCGACACCGAAATGGGCTTCAGCCACGAACTCGAAAACCTTCTCGGCCCCAGGCGCGAGCCTTCCAAAAGCTGGGACCTGCAAAACTCTCCTGAAGACCAGCGCTACGCCGACATCGCAGCGTCCTTGCAGTGGCTCACCGAAGAACTGATGCTGCATTTGGCCAAAGCCGCCCGCGCACTCACCCAAAGCGATAATCTTTGCCTCGCTGGCGGCGTCGCGCTCAACTGCGTGGCCAATACCCGCCTGAACCTTGAAAGCGGTTTCAAAAACGTATTCGTGCAACCCGCTGCCGGCGATGCTGGCGGCGCGCTCGGCGCTGCTGTTTGGGGCGCAATTCAGTCTGGCGATGCCCGCCCGGCCCCCATGCTCACCTGCGCCCTCGGCGAAACCGCCAATGCCGACCGCACCATCCAGCTATGCAAATCCTTAGGCCTTACCTACAGCCTCCCCGAAGACATCCACGCCGCAACAGCGAATTTGCTGGCCCGCCAGCATGTGGTGGCGTTCGTGCAGGACCGTTTTGAGTGGGGCCCGCGCGCGCTCGGCATGCGCTCCATCCTCGCCAATCCCCAGCGCCCGCAAATCCGCGAAAAGCTGAACGTGCTGGTAAAAGAGCGTGAAATTTTCCGCCCCTTCGCCCCCGCCGCGCTGGAAACCGATGCCGCCACATGGTTTGAAAACGCCCACACCCCCATGGGCCCCTTCATGACCTCCGTCTGCCCGGTAAAACCCGCACAGGCAAACGAGGTGGAGGCTTGCGTGCATGTTGACGGCACCGCCCGCGTGCAAACCGTTTCGCCGCAATCGTCCCCCGGCCTGTGCCGCGTGCTGGAGCATTTAAAAGCTACCGGAAACCCCGCCGTGCTGCTCAATACATCGCTCAACATCAATAATGAACCGATGATTGCTTCGGAAATTGAAGCCATCAGCTTTTTCCTCTCACGCCCAATCGAAGCCATGGTCATTGACCAGGTACTCATCCAAAGGTAGCCCATGAAATTCCTCTATAACCGTTTAAAAACCCTGCTTTCGCTGTTCAACTTTTTCCTCGCGCCCAAGCGCGTAATATTGATGCCGATGGTGATCGTGCTGCTGCTGGTGGCCGTGCTGCTGGTCTTCACCAAGGGTTTCGCTGTGGTCGCCCCCTTCGTTTATACCCTATTCTAATAATGGAACCCGCTGCGCCACAGCCCCCTCCCGCAGCGCCGCCGGGCAAACCACGCGGCCCAAAAACGCGTATTGAACGCATCCGCAACCTCATCGCCGGCACGATTTCGCTGGGCGTGTCGCTGGTTGTGGCCAACGAAGCCTACAAAAGTTTTGAACCGCCCGAAGACCTTGCCCGCGTACACAGCACGACCCACCAGTTCATCATGTACGACCCCGACCTCGGCTGGAAAGAGCGCCCCAACACCGACGTTACCTGGGAAATTTTTGGCCACGACACCCATATCCATATCAACGACCTCGGCATGCGCTATCACGAGGTCGGCCCCAAAAACCGCTTCCGCGTGGCAGTGGTTGGGGATTCGCTGGTCTGGGGCTACGGCGTACAAGACCCTGAGCGTTACACCGACCGCATCGAAACCGCGCTCGGCATTGACGTATTGAATTTCGGCCATACCGGCTACGGCCCCGTGCAATATCTTCTAACCATGGATAAGGTCATCGCCCAGAAACCAGACCTCGTGGTGCTGAGCTTCACACTCTATAATGACTTCGACGACAACGTGCATAATATCAACGCCGAGTTTTACCGCCCCTACGCCGATGTGGTGGACGGCAAACTCGCAATCCTCGGCCAGCCCGTACCCGATTATCGCAAATACACATGGCTCAAACTGCCCACCTACACGCAATACGCGCTGGGCCGCATGGTATTCTTCATGATGCATGATTACGCCCGCCCCGTGTTCGACTGGCTCTATGGCGTGGATAACAAGCCGCCCGCAAAAGAAGGCAACGTAAACTTCGAAGCGCGTATGATCTATTACCGCCTCGATACCCTCACCGCATGGCGTGCCCTGCAAGTAAACCAGATGGTACTCGCCGCCATTCACGACAAACTCGTCGCAGCAAATATCCCCATGGTAATCTTCGCCGCGCGCACCAACCTTGATGAAAATGCCAATACCATGAACATCCTGCGCCAGCAGGCGGGCGTTATCGGCGTGCCCGTCGTCACCATGGAAAATTTCGAGCGGGGTGATAAATACACTTATCCCGACCAGATTCACTGGCGCGCAAACGGCCACCAAATGGCAGCCGAAGCGCTTTCACCCGTCATTAAAAGCTATATGAAGCCTTAGCGGCAGGTGGAATTCTGTAGCGGGATATACTGATTACCCAGATATGCGCCGCCTAACGCACCTGCAATGGTTGCAGCCGTTTTACCGTTGCCATTGCCGATGGTGCTGCTAAGCGCGCCGCCCGCAACCCCGCCCGCAACGGTTCCTAAAATATTGCCGTCATTGCATTGCGGCTGCGCTGAGGCCACCTGCTGGGGTGCAGCGCGCCTCTGCTCATGTTGCTTATCCAGCCATGGTAAATTCTGGTTGCTTGCACTGCTCTTCACCTTTGTGGTGGCCGTGTGCCGTGTCAGCGCATCCTGGTTAATATAGGCGCTTGCCCCGGCAACCGTTGCAAGCAGCAAAGCGGCAGCTAAACCAATGGTCAAATATTGTTCGCGGCGGTTCATGGCCTTCTCCTTTAGTAGATGAACTCTAAAAGAATAATACGCCACTTCGCATAAAATTGTTGTTGGGTTTCAAGGCGTAGTTATAAAAACGCCCTACATGCCGCCCACATCCCAGTTCAGCCGCGGCATAAAGCGCGCAACAGGCGCAATATCGCCCTTATGATAGAAATAGTTGCACAAGGAAGCCCCCGGCACCAAACGGCTCACGATCAGCTGCTCCTGCTTATCCCACACATAATAATAAGGCCCCTGCAAATCACCGTTTCGCTTCATATCCCACGGATATAAATAGTGCGGCCAGTCTTCCTCGCGCCCATAAGGGCGGTGCATCACAATAATGGAAGGCGCTTCGCATTGCGCCATCACCCGGTCGTGCAGCGCAAATGTAAGCGTAAAGCGCCGCGCATAACTCTCAAGGTCGCCCGCCAGCTGGAATAGCTGAACTGCCACCAGCGCCCCCACCAGCGCCATGCCCGTCTTCACCCGCACCCGCGCTCCTAACCACTGCACCCCGCCCGCCGCCAAAAATGCAAACCCCGCCATGCACGGATACCAGTACCGCGCCCCATACAATGAAAAGCCAAGCGACGGATGAAAATTATAGAGTGCCACCATGCAAAAAATATGCGCCATGCAAAACACGCCCACGCGCCCCACACCCGCATACACACCCAGCGCCACCAGCCCTATAAATCCTGGCCCCGCATACGCAAGCAGCTTATTCGCAAATAACGGCGCCATGTAATCAACCATGTTATGCCAGTAAAATGCGCCCGTAGCTGCGAGGTAGGAAAGCACGCCCGTGGCCTGCGGTTGCTCCAGCTTGAACTCCCTGTCCCAGATGGGGTAAGACGCCACGCAAAAACAATCGGCAAGCATCCAATTAAACCAAAACAATCCCAGCACGCATAAACCAAACGGCAGCGCCATTGCCACGGCTTGGCGCACCATCTGCATGGGTGCGCGCGAAAGGGTTGCCACACCCAGCGCCAGCATCAGGCAAAACCCGTCCAATGGCCGTACCCAGAACGTAAGCCCCGCCACCGCGCCTGCCTGCGCTAGCCCCGCCAATCGCCCGGAATCGAAATACCGCATCACCAGCCACAGCGCCAATGCCGACAGGCACAAGCTTAGCGGTTGCGCAAAATAGCTTGCGCCATAGCCCAGGAAATACGAATTCGTGGCCACCAGCAGCGCCGTAACCAGCGCCACCTGCGCACCAAAGCGCGCCCGCGCCGTTACATATATCAGCAGCACGCTGCACACCGAAAGCAAGGGGTTCACAAATAGTTGCGCACCCATGCGCGTACCCAGCGAAAGCAGCGCCGCAAACCCCGGCGGGTATTTGGAGAATAAATGCCCGTTATCCACCACCATATAGCTGGTGGCATAGGCATATTTCCACGGCTCTACCGCCAGCCATAATTTCCCGGCAGCGAAAATGCCCGCCTGAAACACGTAATTATATTCGTCCTGCGAATAAGGATGGCCGCGAAAAACCACCAGCGCGATAAACGCCTCCAGCGCCAACACCCCCGCAAGCAAAGCAGGCAGTAAGGCCCGCGCCCTCATGCGCGGTCGGAAGATTGCAGCAGCGCAATACTGCGCGCTCGCTCAAGCAGCATACGGCTGGTGCGCGCCGCATCGCAAATAAAGCCCATGAATATGGCAAGCACGCTCACCGTGCCCATCGCCACCGCCAGCTCCAGCGCGAACAATGCCCGCGCATGCGTCAGGAAATACCACGTAAAGCTGCCAGCGCCGAGCGCAAAGCACAGCGAAATGCCAAGGCACATAAACATGGGCCGGTATATGAAAAAGCTGCGGATGATAATGGCCAGCGACTTACGCAGATATTGCCAGTTGCTGGTCATCAGGCGGGAGGTGCGCAACTCCGGGTTCACCCGCACCGGCACAAACACCACCGGAATGCGGCGGCTGCCCAGCAATATCAGCATTTCAATCGTATACGTGTAGCTGGAATAAATCATGATCTGGCAGGCGATGTCGCGGTGCAGCGCGCGAAAACCCGACGTGGCGTCATGCACCGGCAAGCCAGACACAAAACGGATAATGCGGTTGCCCAAACGGTGCAGGTTCTTTTTAACTGCCGAAAAATGCGCGATGGAACTAATCGCCCGCTCGCCAATGGCCACATGCGCAGCACCCGTGCAGATCGGCGTGGTAAGCAGGCCGATATCGTCGGCGCAATACTGGTTGTCGGCATCCACATTCACAATCGTGTGCGCCCCCATGCCGATGGCCTGCTCCAGCCCGGTCAGATACGCGCTGGCTAATCCCTTATTGTATGAATGCGATACCACGCGCGCCACGCCATGCGCGCGCGCAATATCGGCGGTGCCGTCGGTGGAGCCGTCATCAATCACTAGCACTTCTACTGCGTCGTAACCGCTAACGCGCAAAGGCAGCGCTGCAAGCGTTACCGGCAACGATGCCGCCTCATTAAAGCATGGAATCTGGATCACAAGTTTCTTCAAGAACATCCCCCCGGACGCGTAAATATTTACCTGGTCATTATGCTCATCTGCCCCACCCGCGTAAACTGCTTTTATACATTGGAAAGCAAAAAAACACGGAATTAATAATGGGTTAAATCATTGTTCGCTGTCGGCTTTCCTGGGAAGCGAAAGCGCATTTCCGCCTTGTGTGGTGGAGATGCGCATATCAGCGGTACGCGCAAACAGGCTCTGGTAATAGGTAAGGAAACGCTGCAAATCCGGGTCCTGGTCCTGTGGCGTGCCCAGCACGCGGGGCTGTTTAGGCTCATGAAGGAAATAGTCCGTGCGCGATACATAAATGGGAAGGTCCGTGTCAGCGCGCATGCACACAAAGGCTGCAAGGGCGCTCGCGGTTTTGCCGCATCCATCATTGAAAAAATGCCCGGTCATGTTCGTGCGGTGCTCCACCCAGCCCGCCATGCGCTGCGCGTATTTCACTTTTTGCGGGCCGGAAAGCGTATCGAGCCGTTTCAGGCCATTCACGAAATCTTGCGCGAATTCCTTGCGGTCGGCCTCTAAATCTTTTGCGGCCGCATAGCACGGGTATTTGGGCACATCATGCGCGCGCAAAAGCGGCGCGCCCTGCGCAAGCAACCCCCGGTTAATATCAACGGCCACATCCTCAATCCATGCCCATGCCGCTTCCGGGTTTTGGAATTTAATGTCCTTCGCCTCATGCAGGCGTGAAATCACATCAGTGTAATTGGAATTGGCCGTTTGCGCTGCCACCGTAGTGCTGAGCTTGGCCACCAGCCCTGCTTTTTCCGGGCTGGAGCTGGTATCAATAACGCCATTGGCCGTGCGGCTGCTGCGCTGCAAATTCTCCAGCGCAAACTGAACGTAATAATCTTTAGGATGCGGCATTGCCATCATGCTTCAGCATGGCGAACAATTGCTCGGCGGTAAGTCCCAGCTCGTCATCGCCATCAAGCGCGTGCGGGCGCTGCGTTTCATATTCCTTCGCAATCGCAAGAATGCGCTTCTCGTCTTCCTTGCTGTATTTTTTTTCCACACTCATTCTGCCTCCTCCGTATCCGGTTTGTTAGGAAGGCGTATCACGCGCATAGAGGGGTTGCTGCCGCGGCCTTTGCCTTCGCCGCTGCCTTCGGCCTTCACACTGCGCGCCATCAGCGCCACCGTCTCCCCAAAAATCCCGTTTTGCATTACCGACTGGCGGAACGATTTAGACTCCAGCGCCGAGCGCAGCAGGGCGCTGTCTTCAATAGTCACCGCCTTCTGCGCATTTATTGACAATACCGGCTTGGCCTTATGGTATATCGTGATCTTGCTGGCCGGAATCGTTTTCAAATGCGACAGGTCCATGTGGCGCGCGCCGCGCGCAAAAAGCATAGATTCATCTTCGGCCTTCACATTGATATGCTGGCGGCCATAAAATTCCGCGTCTTTATCGGCGCGGATAATTTGCATGATTCTACTTTGCAGGTTGCCTTGCTCGATCAGGGTGGGCATTTCCTCGGTGCGTGTGTCGGTATCAAAAACTTCATAGCGGGTGCGCGTTCCCATGTTGCGGGCCATTACCTTGGCAAAATCGCCGCTGACGGCCTTATGGCGCGAAAGCTGGTAGGGGGTGTTCACGAACCGCCCGGTTTCCTGCCCGCGCTGATAGCACCACTGCACCGTTTTTTCCGGCGGCGCGGATGCCACTTTAATTTCGGCAAGCCCGCCATTCTGGTGCGCGTAATCAATGATGTCCTGACTAGGGGTAACGATATCGAACATCGCGTTGGGCGCGCGGCCTTGCGAGGCTTTGGCCTTCAGGCGGCTTACCGCAAGGTCCTTCACGATTGACACTTCGTCATGCGTAAACTCGGCGCTACTCACCTGATCGAGCTTGGTATCCTTGGCGACGATAGGGCGGTATGCGTCCGCCGAAAGCTGCACCACGTCGTCCCAGCTGATGCCTTGGTATTCTGCGTCCACAAGGAACATGCCCACCAGCGTACCCTTACCCGTCGAAGGCGCGCCCGCCGCGATAAAGGTTTGCCGGTCTTTGCCATCGGGCGTGCGTGGGCGCACCAGCGGCCAGTCCTTGCCGCTGACATCGTCGTGCAGCACGCGGTTATGGTTGATCAGCTCCTGAATTTTTTCTTCTACCTTATTGCTGATAGTGGTGTTGACGGTGTCGCGGCACATCTGGTCGTACACCAATGCCTCTACCGCCCAGTCAAGGGCTTCGCCCGCGCTATGCTGCTTGGCGCCGGGCGCGCTGTTCAGGTATTTGCCTGGGGAGTAATGTTCGCCAATGCGCTCATGCAGCAGGTGAGAACAATCTTGCGCCAGCTTTTCATAGGGGTGGTCTGCGCGTGGCGAATCGCCCTGCCTGTGGCGTGCAACCGCCTCATGTGCCAGGCGCCTGTTTTCTTCAAGCGCCGTAGAATATTCGGACGACATGATATATTGTTTGATAACCGGCTGCACATGCTTTTCAAATACCAGCTCGGTAAGGCGTGGCAGCTGCGTGTAGGGATTGTTCATCTTCACGTCGGTCTGCAAATCAGCAATCGTGTGGTAAAGCGCAACGCGCTCCGGTTTCATGATGGCGATTTCGCGGACATTTTTTTTGCCGGTGGCCTGCATCAGTTCCGCGATGGCGTATTGGTCGCGCGCGGTGTGGGTGAGCAGCGTAAATTCCGGGCGGCCTTTATCTTTGCCATCGAGCGCGACAAGATGGCTGGTAAGCGGAAGCTCTGGAACTTTCCATGCTTCAGGATGTTTTACATAATTTTGCATTCACAAGACCCGCGGGTGAAGGCGCACAATCTAGCATATTTAACAAAGATTAATATATGTATATCGCATATAAAAACAATATTATTCAACATCTTATAAAATTCATCCCCACAGGGGTACCCGCCGTAACGCCAAAATTAGGCGCAAACACCCTTCCGCGTATAGATATTTTATGCCCGGAAATTCATCCTCTGTGAAGCGTCACAACAAAGGAAAACGACCATGCCCAAGGAATCTTCCGCACAGAAAAAAACCGTAAGCCGCGTCATGCATGAGTACAAAAATGACGAGCTGAAAAGCGGCAATGGCGGCAAAGTAAAAAGCAAAAAACAGGCCATAGCCATCGCGCTGCATGAAGCTGGCGCATCGAAAAACGAGACGAAGGCGGCTAACAAAAAAAACCTGAAAAAAACCAAATCCAAAGAAGCGCACGGCAAAACTGCCGCCGCCCCCAAGCACAAAACCACAGTGAAGAAAAAATAAATGAAGATCGCGTCACTGGAAAAACCAAGCGCGTTGAAACTGGGAGTGAAATCGCTCATCAGTTTCCAGAAGAATGACGGGCTCGAAATCGGCGGCTACATTGCTTATAATATTTTGTTGTCGCTTTTTCCTTTCATGATTTTTCTTGCCGCGCTCACCCATGCGCTCGACGCCAGCGGCAATGTGCTGAATCCCACCAACTGGCTCTACCGCTTCGCCCCCGACGAACTGCTGCAGATCATGCAGCCCGTGCTTGATGACATCCTCAAAGCCCATCAAAATAGTGGCATCATCACCTTGGGCATCGCCATTGCCCTATGGGCATCGTCCACCGGCATCGAGTCCATGCGCGTGGGCCTGAACCGCGCATACGCCGTGCCGGAAACCCGGTCTTTCGCTAAGCGGCGCGCCCAAAGCATCGGCATGGTGTTCGTCGCTTCCCTCACCATGATCGTCATGTCGCTGGCCATCGTCATCGGCCCGCTGCTCATCGAACTCGCCAACGCCCACGTACCCATGAGCGGCCTTTATAACTGGGTGTGGAACATCACCCGCTATCTGCTCGCTTTTACCATGGTTGTGTGTGCCTTTGTCGTATTTTACCGCTACCTGCCAAACCACGCCCGCAAACTCCCCTGGAAGCATGCGCTTCCGGGTGCGTTTTGCGCAACCCTTGCCTGGCTTGCCGTGGCCACGGGTTTTTCCTTTTACCTGAGTACGCGGGGGCAGGGGTATTCGGTGACCTATGGCAGCCTCGCGGGCGCCATTATCCTCATGCTTTTTTTCCACATCAGCGCCATGATCGTGCTGTATGGCGGCGAGCTGAATGCGCAGCTGGCCCGGCCTCCGTTCAACCACGGCGTGGCCTGACTATTTTCCTTATTGGTTTTTAATACGCGCTTGCGTATAACGGACCATTAGCCTAGCGCTTAAATGGGGAAAAACAATGTTATTCAAATCATTAACTGTATTCATGGTCACCGCTTTGCTGGCCTCTGGCGCCCATGCCGCCATCAAAAATGAATATGTGGAATACACCTCCTCAGACGGGGTGGTCATGCAAGGCTTTCTCACCTATGACGATGCTGTAAAAACGCCCCGCCCCGGCATCCTCATCGTGCCCGACTGGATGGGCATCGGCCTGCCTTTCTCGCGTGATAAAGCGGGCATTCTTGCACAGCAAGGCTACGTCGCGTTCGTCGCCGACGTGTACGGCAAAGATGTGCGCCCCAAAGACACCGATGAGGCGTCCAAACTCGCAACCTATTATAAAGCCAACCGCCCTATCCTGCGCGACCGCATCACCGCGGCCTATGACCGCTTCACCCGCATGCCCCGCGTCAACACCAAGAAAATCGTGGTCATGGGCTACTGCTTCGGCGGCACCACTGCCCTTGAGCTTGCCCGCAGCGGCGTGCCGCTGGCCGGAACCGTAAGCTTCCATGGGGGGCTTTCCACCCCCACACCTGAAGATGCAAAACGCATCTCCAGCCCTGTCCTTGCCATGCATGGTGCCGACGACCCAATGGTGCCCCCCACCGAAGTGGAAGCCTTCAAACAGGAAATGAAAGACGCCAAAGTTGACATGCGCTTCATCGCCTATCCCGGTGCGGTCCATGCCTTCACCAACCCCAATGCGGGCAATGATAATAGCAAAGGCGCAGCCTATAACGCCGCCGCCGATAAAGCATCATGGCTAGAGTTTCAAAAGTTTTTAAACGAGGTATTATAAGCTGTTAACTAAGGTGAAAACCAAAGGAACAGCTGATATATGCAAGCGACAAAGCAAGATAAAAGCACGAACCTGACAACACCGCCCACCGAGGCGGGTGCGTATCTTGCTGCCATTATCGAATCGTCCGACGACGCAATCATCAGCAAAAACCTGAGCGGCATCCTTATCTCATGGAACCCGGCCGCTGAGCGTATTTTTGGCTACAGCGCCGCCGAAATCGTGGGCCAGCATATCAGCCTGCTCATCCCACGCGACCGCCTCGACGAAGAAGAAAAAATTCTGCACCGCCTGAAAAAAGGTGAGCGCATTGACCATTTTGAAACCGTGCGCCGCGCCAAAGACGGCACGCTGCTCAACGTCTCCATCACCATATCGCCCATCCGCGACAGCCAGGGCACCATCATCGGCGCATCGAAAGTCGCGCGCGACATAACCCCGCAAAACCGCCTGCGCCTTATCGCGCGCAATCAGAAGCTCGCGCACGAACAGGCCATGCGCAGCGTACCGTTCAAAGAAATCCTGGACGGCATGCTGATCGCCGTTGAAGAACATCTCAACCACGAAGTTAAAGCCTCCGTACTGCTGCTGAACGAAGATGGCATCCACATGGATTTTGGAGCCTCCCCCAGCCTCCCCGCCAGTTATAATGATGCCATTGACGGTATCGCCATCGGCCCTGAAGTCGGTTCGTGCGGCACATCGGCCTATCGGGGCGAGCCTGTCATTGTGTCGGACATCGCAACCGACCCGCTCTGGAAAGATTTCAAAGACCTCGCGCTCGCACACAACCTGCATGCCTGCTGGTCATGCCCGATTTTTTCCAGCCGCCGCAAATTGCTGGGCACCTTCGCGCTGTATTACCACACGCCCCGCAGCCCCAGCGAAGCCGACAAAGAAATCGTGGATTATTTTACCCGCACCGCCAGCGTTATCATCGAGCGCCATAATGAAGCGCAGGAGCGCCAGCGCATCGAAGAAACCCTGAGCGAAGAAACCCAGACGCTCGAAACCCTGAACCGCTTAAGCAAGATGCTCTCTTCCAGCCTCGACGCGCAAGCCATCGTCGTCCAGACCACCGAAGCGCTCACCTTGCTCACCGATGCGCAATACGGCGCTTTCTATTACAACAAGCTCGACGATACAGGCGAATTCTACACCGATTACACCCTCTCAAGCATCACCAGCGCCTCCACTGAATCCTTCCTTGTTCCGCGCAAAACCGCCATTTTCACCAACACTTTTAAGGGCAACATCGTCCGCATCAACGACCTTGCCGAAGACCCTTTATATCATAAGCTGTTGCAGCAAAATATCATTCCTGAGGCGTTCCAGCCCATCCGCAGCTGCCTCACCATTCCCGTTATTTCGCGCAGCGGCAACGTGCTGGGCGGCCTGTTTTTTGGTCACTCACAGGCCAATGCCTTTGACGACCGCGCGTTGCGCGTTGCCGAAGGCGCAGCCTCTTATGCCGCAGTAAGCATTGACAATGCCGAAGTGTATAAGCAGGCGCAAGAAAGCCAGCAAAGCTGGCGCGCCCTCACCGAAGCTATGCCGCAGCTCGTGTGGTGCACTCGCGCCGACGGCTATTGCGAATATTTAAGCGCCCAATGGGAAACCTACACGGGCCTGCCGGTAGAAGCGCTACTGGGCGCGGAATGGCTGAATGTGCTTCACCCCGACGACCGCGCCCGCACCGAAGAATCATGGATGCATTCCGTAAATACCGGCGCCCCTTATGATCTCGATTTCCGCATCCGCCGTGCCGACGGCAGCTACCGTTGGTTCCGCGCCCGCGGCGCAGGTCTGCACGATGAAAAACAACATATCGCCAAATGGTACGGCACCTGCACCGACATTCAGGAATTGGTGGAATCGCGCGACGCCGCTGAAGCTGCAAGCATCGCCAAATCCGAATTCCTCGCCAACATGAGCCACGAAATTCGCACCCCCATGAATGCGGTGGTGGGGCTTGCGAACTTGCTGGCTGTCACTGGCCCGCTCACCCCCCGCCAGCAGGAATTTGTCAAAACCCTGCAGCTTTCCGCCAGCGCCATGCTGGACCTGATCAATGATTTGCTCGATATTTCCAAGATCGAAGCCCGCACCGTCGAGCTGGAAGAAGTACCTTTCTCCGTGATGCAGATGGTCGAGGAAGCCGCCGAGATGATGGCCGTGAAAGCACAGGAAAAGGGCCTCACCTTCAACATCGTAAGCAAGTGCGAATGCGTATCCACCCGCCAGTTCATCGGCGATCCCACCCGCCTGCGCCAGATCATCATGAACCTATGCAGCAACGCGCTGAAATTCACCGAGTCCGGCAGCGTACAGATCGGCATCCAGTGCCACGAAACCGCCAATGAAAATATTGAGAATATTATCTTCACCGTGCGCGATACCGGCATCGGTATCGCCGCCAACCACCTGCAAACCATCTTCGACAAATTCGTGCAGGCCGACTCCTCTATCAACCGCAAATACGGCGGCACAGGCCTTGGCCTCGCCATCACCAAAACACTGGCCCAGATTATGGGCGGCACTATCACCGTCACCAGCGAACTGCACAAAGGCTCGGAATTCACGGTCACCATTCCGCTCAGGCGCGTTGCCAACCATGGCGGCCCGCAGCTTGAAATGCTCGAAGAAGACCAGGCCGCGCAAACCCGCGACACCCAGAAGCGCATCCTGCTGGTCGAGGATTACGCCCCCAATGTGCTGGTCGCCACTACCTTCCTCGAAGAATTCGGCTATGTCTGCGATGTAGCCAGCAACGGCATCGAAGCCATCGAAAAATTCAAAGCCAACCATTACCTGTTAATCCTCATGGACGTGCAGATGCACGGCATGAACGGTATGGAAGCCACCCGCGCCATCCGCGATTACGAAAAATTAAAAGGCCTCGCAGCCATCCCCATCATCGGCATGACCGCCCACGCCCTGCACGGCGACAAGGACCGCTGCCTTGAGTGCGGCATGGACGACTATATCGCCAAACCCTTCGACCCGCCGGTGCTTAAAGACAAAATTGCGCTGCATATACGCGCCCGCAACCCGTCAGCCGCTTAAAAAAAATGACGGAGTTCCTGATCCCCGAAGACGCGCGCGCCGCATTCGCCATTCAAGATGCCCTGCGCCCGCAAGTCAAAATCACCAACGACTTTCCCCCCATCACCCATATCACCGGGGTGGATGTCGGCTACGATAATGCCCGTGGGCTTGCCCACGCCTCCGTCTGCACCATGGAGCTTAAAACCCTCCAGCCCGTCGAACAATTGCAATGCTTCACGCCTGTGGATTTCCCCTATATTCCGGGCCTGCTTTCCTTCCGCGAAATCCCCGCCATCCTTGAAGCGCTCGCCAAACTCACTCACCCGTACCAGCTCCTGATGGTGGATGGGCAGGGCATCGCCCATCCGCGCCGCTTAGGCATTGCCGCGCATCTGGGCGTCATCACCAACACCCCCAGCATCGGTGTCGCCAAATCGCGCCTTACCGGAAGCTTTACCGAACCCGGCTCCGCCAAAGGCGACCAGTCTGCGCTTACGCATAAGGGCGAGCGCATCGGAACCGTGCTCAGAAGCCGCGATAATGTCGCCCCGCTCTTTATCTCGCCGGGCCACCGCGTGGACCTGCAAACCGCAGTCGCCCTCACGCTCCAATGCCTCACGCGTTACCGCCTGCCTGAACCCACACGCCTCGCCGATAAATATTCCAAATGCAAACCAACTGCGGTAGGTTCGCTCTTATGATCTTACTGGAAAATGTAGACACGCCGTTTGGCAATATCAAAATCATCGAGTCCGAAAAAGACGGAACCGTCACCTATTATCAGGGCGAGTGCTTTCAAAGTCAGGTTGATGCCAAAGGCACCAGCACCTGCGCCTATATCCATGTCATGAAAGACGTGGTGCTAAGCGTAAAGCCCAAATCCGTGCTGGTCATCGGCTCGGCTGGCGGCACGCTCGCAACGCTCTTGCATCGTGCTGGCTGCAAAGTAACGATGGTGGATGTCAATGATTACGCCTTCGTCCTCGCCCGCCGCTATTTCCAGCTTCCCGACAAAGTGGAATGCGTCACCTCCGACGGTTTCGCCTATTTGCGCGACACCACCAAGGCCTTCGACGCCATCGCCGTGGATGCCTTCGACGGCAAAGGCGTCATCCCCGTGCAAATGCGCAAGCGCGAGTTTTTCCGCCTTGTCCAGGACGCCATCGGCGAAACCGGAACCGTAGTCATGAACGTCATGACCAGCCACGACCTCGACATGGAAGCAGACCGCATCGGCCAGAAAATGCAAAATGCAGGCCTGCCGGTCGTGATGTATGACTGGCCCGGCGTTCAGGACCGCAACACCCTTGTGAGCGGCGGCTATGCCGCGCCCTTGCAATTACCCGGCGGCCACGAGCCGGCATGGCTGCAAAAAGAGCTTAAAGGCATCACCTGCCGCAGCGTCATCCAATAAAGCCCGTTGCGACATCCGATAAGGGATTTTTTGCCTTTTTTATGCGCTATATATGCGCTGCAACCATCCCCGCATCGTTTTATTACATATAAACCACTATTTCTGGAAGCATAGTCACGCCAACAGGAGCCATTTATATGTCGCTGAAATCCCACGTCGCCCCCATCCTCTGCTGCTTCATCCTCATTTCGCCGTTTGCCATTTTCAATGCCAACGCCGCAACCGTGCAAGATGCGCGCAGTTACGTAGACACACTCACCCCCACCGTGGTGCAGGTGATTAACGATACCAGCATGGCCGACGTGCAAAAACAGGCCAAGCTCCAGCAATTATTCGTAGCCAACGTAGATATTGACTGGATGGCCAAGTTCGTCATGGGCCGCGCATGGTCGCAGGCCACCCCCGATCAGCTCCAGCGCTACACGCAGGCCTACCGCGATTACCTGCTCGCCCACTACGTCACCAACTTCGCCGATTACGGCGGCAGCAAATATAAAATCACCGACATCAAGCAAGACGATGAGGGCTTCAGCGTGAACATGCAGGTAGATACGCCTCAGGCAAACCAGGCCGTGGCACTCGGCTACCACCTGCACACCGATAGCGCCAACAACATGAAAATCTCCGACATCATCGTCGAAGGCGTAAGCCTCATTACGTCTCAGCGCAGCGAATACGGCGCAGTGGTGCAGCAAAAAGGCATTGATGGCCTGATCGCTGCCCTGCAAAGCAAAACGCAGGCCGAGAAGAAGAAATAAGATGCGCCAACCCCATTCAAAGCTGAGGACTGCCGCCAAAATTCTAGGCGGCGTTCTCGCAGCATTCGTCGTGCTGGTAATTGCAGCCCTGCTGTTTATCGCCACCCCGTTTTTCAGCGCCAAAGCCGGTGCTTACCTCACCAGCAAAAGCGGCAGGAGCGTGGTCCTGGACGGCAATATTGAAGCGCATATCTGGTCCCGTGAGCCGCATTTTGTGCTGCATAACGTCAAAATCGGCAACGCCGAATGGGCCAAATACCCCAACATGTTTGAAGCGAGCCGCCTTGAATTCTCGGTGCGCTTGTGGGAGCTACTGCATTTGCGGCTCGTGCTTCCGGAGCTTATCCTCGAACAGCCCATTCTCTCACTTGAAAAAAACGCTGAAGGCAAAGCCAACTGGGATTTCAGCCAGAACCCCGACGCCGCCGTGGCCAAAGCCGCAACGCCCAATAGCCGCAGCTCCATGCCCATCATCGGCAACTTAAGCATCACCGACGGCGAGCTGGCGTATAACGATGCTGGCCGCGACATCACCACCGACTTCAAAGTCGCAACCATCGAAGGCGAAGCCGACAAGCACGACCTCGACATACAGGGCCATGGCAGCTACCAGAAAGACCCGTTCGACATCAGCCTCACGGGCGCTTCCGCCCTGCAGCTGCGCGAGTCCGACACGCCCTATCCCTTCCACCTGAAAACCACGATAGGCAAAACCACCGCCGAAGTGGAAGGAACTGTGCAGGACCCCGTAGCACTTGAAGCCCTCGACGTAACCTTAAACCTGCAAGGCGCAAACCTTGCTGATCTGTTCCCGCTGACGGGTATCGCCCTGCCGCCCAGCCCGCATTATAAACTCAAAGGCCACCTGACCCGCGAGGGCGACACATGGCGCGTCGCAGACATCAACGGCCTCATGGGCAACTCCGACCTCACCGGAAATGTAACATGGCACCCCGAACAAAAGCCGCCTTATCTGGAAGGCCAGCTCGTATCTAACAATCTCGACATGACCGATCTTGCAGGCTTTGTCGGCGCAAACAAAAAACCCGCTAACGAAGACCGCATCATCCCCGATACGCCGCTGGATATTTCAAGGCTATTGGCCATGGATGCCGACGTAACCTTCAAAGGCGAACACATCAAAACGCCCGAACTGCTCGACGATTTCCTGATGAAGATTAATTTGAAAGACGGCGTGCTGATCATGGACCCGCTGTCTTTCGGCATAGCCAAAGGCAAGATAGACACGACCCTGAAAATTCAGGGCAAGGAAAACCCGCCCGTGGCTGACCTCGACGTGCATTTCGACCGCCTGTCGCTTGAAGCCCTGTTCAGCGGTCTCGCCGAACGCTTTGGCAAAGATAACGTTTCGGCAGGCCGCTTTGGCGGCAAAGCCAAGCTGCACGGCTACGGAAAATCCTTGCGCGACATCATCGCCAGCTCCAACGGCAACATGGATTTCGGCATGGAAGGGGGCCTCTTAAGCCAGCTAATGCTGCAATTGGCGGGCCTCGACATCTACCGCGCAACCGGGCTTTTGCTCACCGGAGACAAGCCCACCCCCATACATTGCATAGTAGCTGACTTTGCCGTGAACGATGGTATGATGCAGGCGCAGGAATTCCTGATTGACACCGATGTAAGCGCTATCCAAGGCAAAGGCGAAATGAACCTGAAGGACGAAAGCATGGACATGGTACTGACTACCTATCCCAAAAAACCTTCGCTCCTGACCGTACGTTCGCCCATCCGCCTGCGAGGCACGCTCAAGCACCCGCGCATTGGCGTGGATGCGGCGTCGCTGGTGGTTCGTGGTGGCGCGGCTGCGTTGCTTGCGGCTGCGGCTCCGCCTGCTGCCTTGCTTGCCTTTATAGGCCCCGGCCTCGGTGAAGACAGTAATTGCGCCACCATGTTAAAAAGCCTGCCAGCAGACGCCAAGGAAAAGAACGCAAACGCAGGGAAGTAACGATGAGGGGGATTCTAAGGGGAGGGGTACTGGGGCTGGCAATGCTTGCCTCCATGCCGGTATATGCAGCGCCCGCGCCTGAAGAACCCACCATGACCTTCACCTTCCAGCGCGAAGACTACCGCAAATACGGCCTCGGCCTTTATCAGGTCATCCACGCCAGTGGCGCCATCACCGAAGGCACTGCCGATGCGCTGAAAATCTTCATCCAGGAAAACCACATCGAGCCGGGCGGCGAAATCTATTTCAACTCCGCAACCGGAAACCGTATCGAAGGCATCCGCATGGGCCGCTACATCCGTCAGTTCGGGCTGATGACCCATATCGGAGACACCGACCCCAGCACCCCCGGCGCTTGCGTAAGTGCCTGCTCCTTCGCCTATCTGGGCGGCACCTTCCGCTTCATGAACGCAACCGCAACCTATGGCGTGCATCGCTTCTACCGCTCGCAGTCCCAGCAGGAATTCACACTGGAAGAAGCGCCCACCGTCTCCAAAGTCATGACCGACTACATGCGTGACATGGGCGTAAGCACCAGCCTGTTCCGCTACATGACCATCAGTGGCAAGGGGGATGTGGTGCTGATTGACAAGCAAACGCTGCGCTCGCTGGGCGTGGTGAATCAGGGCGTCACCCGCTCCGACTGGGACATGGCCAAAGACGAAGGCGTACCCTTCATGCTTGGCGATGTGCAGAATTATCAGGGCCGCCACACGCTGGGCATTTATTGCGACCGCCAATACGCAACCTTAAGGGGCAGCGTCATGCGCGGGGTAGGGGTGCTGCAAACTCCCGACCCCGAATCGCTCATTCACAACACCGCTGAAAACGGCGTCTTCCTCGGCGACAAGCGCATCGCCATTCAAGGCGACCTCGCCATGTCGCCCAAACAGGTCACATACACCTTCCCCATTTCGCAAGACCTTGCCGCCCGCATGGTGGCCGCGCCCGATTTAGGCGTGTATTTCCAGCCTCGCGGCATTATTTATTATGGCGGGTTCAGCCTGCCGCAAACGCAGGATTCCAAGGAAATGATGAAAAAATTTGTCAATGATTGCTTCGCAACCCAGATTGTAAAATCCGATGAACCTAAACCGTAGCCTGCTCCTCTTGCTCGCCTTCCTGCCCGCAACCGCATGGGCCGACGACGATATTAAAACCGCCACCACCCGCATGGCCGCTTGCGTGCATAACCGCGACGCCAGCACCTGCCGCCAGAATATCACCGCAAGCTCGACCGCCATCTTAGACCGCTTCGCCTCTTACGATCTCATGGACTGCCTGCCGCAAGACGCGGCGTACCAATCCAGCAAGCAAGAAGGCGACGCCATGATCGTGCGCGCAACCACCACGACGGACGCCAAGAAAAACACCATTCGTCTTGTCTTCCAGCAAGAAGAAGAGGAATGGAAACTCGACATCCCTGAAAGCTTGCGCCGCGGCCTTGGCGACAATTGGGAACAGCGCCTGAATGGCGTTGAGCAAGTATACCTTGTGCTGCGCAGCCAAATGGGTGGCAACCTCAACTGCGCCATGATCCGCAAATTAGGAACAGGGCTCACCGCCAGCGGCGGCAAGCCCTAATCCCATGCGTTCTTAGCGCGCCGGTTCCGACGTTTTGGCGCGTTGCTCGCGTACCTCATCAGGCGTGAGGATCACAGCATCCAGTGGCTTGCGCTTGCTCACGCGCTCGGCATAAGCGGGGTTGTCATCCATCGCAAGGTCATGCGAGCGGATAAGCATGCCCATGCCGTCGGTGAATTTTTTATCTTTATCCGCCGCGATTTCCGAAACTTTGCGGCGCTTAGATAAGCGCTCCACAATTTTGCCGTTATGCTCCACCACCTGCCGCCCCAGCGTGCCCATTTCGCCTGCGAGCTGCGCGGTATAATCGGCATCACGTTGTGCCTGCGTCACATTTTCCAGATTAGCGGGTGTGCGTTCAGCGCTGGCCACATAGGCTTCCATGGCTTTCTGGGCATTGGCCAGATGCTTGGGTAAATGCGCCACCACCCTGACTTCATCATGGTCCAGCCCGCGGCGGTCCAGATGCACCTCATGGGCCAGTAGCCCTGCGTGATTCATGGCATCAATGGTTTGCTCCACCGTATTTTGCAATGCCTGAGCGGCGAAGGCATAAAGGGTGCTGCTGTCGGTGGCCGTTGTCTGGTCCCGGCTGCGCACATCCAGTACTGTATTGCCCTGCACCAGCTCATAACCGCTTCGCTCTCGGCGGCTGCGTATCTCCATGCCGAAGGACTTCATCAATTTGTCTTGGGAAATATAGGGCGCGATCTTGGCAAGGTTGCTCGCGGTTTGCTCAAGCATGTCGGCATTATGCGCTATTAATTCAATTCCTTGGCGTGCTTTAGCTTCATTATATTCAAAGGTCGTATCGCTCATAACGGCTCCTGTCGTATATAAGTGAGTCCATGCCTCGCATCATTGCGTTCTGCAAATCCAACCACCCCGGCTTGTTAACCATTGTGACGGTTAGGTTACAAAAATACATAGCCTAATCAATTACATATTAGACATATCCACAGGTAAAAGTATGTTAACCTTCCGTGACGTTATCAAGTCCGTTTCATGACAGTAAAAAACGCCCCTGACGAAGCGTCACAGTGGTTAACAGGCCAAAAATAGGGGGCAGTTAGAAGGTGTAGGGCATCTTCTTTTTAAGACGCGCTTCCATGTGCTCAAGCTTGGTCGAAAGCGTGGCGAGCGATTCATTGTCGAGCGTCTTATCCTGCGATGCAGTGGCAAGCATTCGCTTCACATTTTCAAGCGTCATGTATGCCGCATCCTGATTCGCATGATCAGTGAAATATTCGATCAGCGCAATCTGGGTCATAACTTCGTCAGCGGTTTTCAGCTTGCCATACTGCGCAAGCAAACGGCGCTGCAATGCGTCGAGCGCGCCTTCAATCGCCAGCGGTTCTTCCGGCATCACAAAATTCACATCCGGCGCTGCTTGTGTGCTCAGCACCTGAATATTCTGCAAGCGGTAACCCCCTGCGCTTAAATCCGCCATGACTTTGGTAAGGGCAGGAAAGCCTGGGTTGCTAAGCGCAATCGGCGCCATAATCTGTTGCGTATCCGTTTTTTCCGCAGTGGTATAATCCACCACCACCATCGTCACTACTTGCCCCTGCGCCTTCGTCTGCGCCAGATAATCTTTAATCACCGTAAGCCGTGGCGAAACCCCCGCAAGGTCCGCAGGCCGCGCATACAGTTCCAGTTTCGCCAGTGCCAGGTTTTCGATATAGCTGCTGGCCTTCACGGCTGTTTCTTTTTTCACCCGGGCCTTCACCACTTTTTTGTGCGGCGTTTCAAACAAAGACGCGCACCCCGAAAGCGACAACACCCCGATAACGGCGCATGTATGGATAAGGAAATGAAAGCGGCGGATAGGCATCATGAGTAAATCCGGTAATTGCACATCTATTGCCTATACAATGGTTAAACGTAAAGAGGCAATGGGAAGCAGCAGGGCAGGGGGCAAATCCACATAGAATTTTTATGCGCTATAAATTATTATTAATAACCAATGGCTAGTTTAGGGAAATATATGGCTGATCTACCCAGCGCTTCCCCCAGGAAAAATCTGATAATTGTACTGGTAGAAGACCACCCCAAGGCAATCTTGCTTTTACGCATGGCCCGCAAGCGCGCGCTTGAGCGCAATTGCAAATGGCGCGCGGTTTATGTCGAAACCCCTTCACACATCCGCGCCGTCGAAGACGGTACGCAGGAGCGCATCCTGCGCCTGCTTACCACCGCCGAACAGCTAGGCGGCGAAAGCGAACAGGTCGAAGCACTAAGCCTTGAACGCGGCATGGAAATGCTCTGCGCCCGCGAGCAGCAGCGCCTCGACCTCGTCATTATGGGCAGCACCGAAAGCAATTCCCGCTTTGCCCGCTTCAAAATGACGCCATGGATCCGCACCGTGCGCTCCGCGTCTTTGCGCACGCAGGTGGAAATTGTCCCCCTCGCTGGCCCCATGCACCGCCAGCGCCTTGCCGAGCGCCTGCGCGTCAAAGGCCTGCGCCCCAGCTATATGCTATACGCCCTCGTAAGCGTAAGCGTTGCATTCCTGTGCGCCACCACCATGCAGCAGCTACTGCCGCCCGCGCTCTTCCGCATCAACGAACATAATATCGCGCTACTGTTCATGACCGCCTGCGCCTTCACCGCCGGGCGCTACGGCCTGCTGCCGGGCTTAGTCGCATCCGTCGCCAGCTTCCTCACCGTGAATTACTATTACACCGTGCCTTATTACGCGGTGAAGATCACCTCAGTGACCGACATCCTGAACATGGGCATTTTCTTATCCGCTGCCTTGCTCGTATCGCTTTTCACCAGCCAAACGCGTGGCTACGCCGAAAACGCCGCCAAGCGCGAACTCAGCACGCAAGTGCTGTTCACCCTCTACCGCATCGCCTCCGAAGCCTTCTCCCGCCAGCAGGCGATTGAAAAACTCCAGCGCCGCCTTGAGCGCATGCTGGATGTGGATGTGGCCTTCTTCATGCCGCCCACCCTGAACCCCGACCGCATCGAGCCAAGCGCGCCTGAAAACATCATCCTGAACGAAGCCGACCGCAAAGCGCTGGACGTGTGCTGGCGCGACACAAAAACCACGGGCGTGGCATCGCCCTACAATCCCGGCAGCCAGTGGCGCTTTGAACCCATGGTTTCCGCAGGCGGTGAAATTGGCGTCATCGCCGTGCGCCCACGCAAAAAAACCCGCATTGACGCATGGTTCGGAAAACTCCTTACCGCTATTGCCGACCAAACCGCAAATGTGCTGGAACATATCAAGCTGGAACGCTCCATGGAAGCCACCCGCATCCGTGAAGAGCACGAAAAATTGCGCTCCATGTTGCTCTCCAGCGTTTCGCACGATTTGAAAACCCCGCTCGCAGGCATCATCGGCGCGCTCAGCGTGCATCAAAGCCTGGGCAACCGCCTGCCTGAAAAGAAGCGCAACGACCTGCTGGAATCCTCCCTCGAAGAAGCCCAGCGCCTCGACGGCTTCATCAATAACATTCTGGAAATGACCCGCCTCGAAACCGGCAACATCACCTTCAAACAGGAGTGGCACGCCGCATCCATCATGGTGGATAGCGTCACGAAGCGCCTGCGCCACCGTTTCAAAACCCGCGAAGTCATCGTCCACGCCATCCCGCGCGATGTTGAAGTATTCATGGACGTGGTCATGACCGAGCAGGTGCTGCAAAACATCCTCGACAACGCCTGCAAATACACGCCTGAGGGCACCCAAATCGAAGTGCAGTGCCAATCCACCGATCAGGGCTATTGCTTCTCGGTGCGCGACCACGGCACGGGCCTGCCGCAAAACCAGCTTGTGCAGGTGTTCGACAAATATGCCCGCATTGAAAAGCGCGACTCGCAAGTGGCTGGCACAGGTTTGGGCCTCGCCATTTCCAAAGCGGTCATGGAATCGCAGGGCGGCTGGGTCAAAGCTGAAAACCATCCCGATGGCGGTGCGTTATTTACTTTCTGCCTGCCACAGTGGCGCATCATGGCAAACCTCATCACCGAAGAAAGAAGCGTATGCAATTCTTAAACAAGCATATCGTTGTCATTGACGACACGCACTCGATCCTGAACTTCCTGCGCATTTCGCTGGAGGCCCTTGGCGCACGCTTTAACGGTGCTGCCACCGCCTCAGGCGGCTTAGCGCTATGCGAATCCGAAAAGCCCGACCTGATCGTATTGGATCTGGGCCTGCCCGACAAAGAAGGCCTCGACATTCTCCCCCGCCTGCGCCGCATTGATAAAGAGCGCCACGTGCCCATCATCGTGCTCACCGTGCGCAACCAGAAAGAAGACCGCGATATGGCCCGCATGCTAGGCGCCAGCGCCTACCTCACCAAACCTTTTATCATGAGTGAACTCATCGAGGAAATGCGCGTGCAGCTGCAGCTCGATGTGGTGCCGCATCTGCGGCTGGTCAGCGCCGAAGACGAAGAAGCGGACAACCAAAAGGTCTACTAGCTCTTATCTTCCATGCGGTAGCCGATGCTGGGTTCGGTAATAATATAATCCGGCATATTCGCATCCGCCTCGATCTTTTCGCGTATCTGGCTCACATACACGCGCAAATACTGCATGTTTTCCGTATGCGCGTTGCCCCACACATCCTTGAGTATCTGCTTGTGCGTAAGCATCTTCCCGCGGTTTAACAGGAAGTAGCGCAACAGCTCATATTCCTTGGGCGTAAACGCCATCTTTTCGCCCCGCACCATTACCTCATGGCGTACCAGATCCATATGGATGGTGCCATTTACCAGTTCCGGCTCGCCTGCTTCTTGCGTCACGGCCTTGCGTAAATTCGCATGCACCCGCGCAAGCAGCACATCGGGGTTGAACGGCTTGGTAATATAATCGTCCGCCCCCATGCCAAGCGCCTGAATAATTTCTGCGTCATTGCTTCGCACCGAACACACGATGATGGGAACCGTGGACCATTCCCGTAAACCCGTAATCACTTCCTTGCCGTCAATGTCGGGAAGTCCCAGGTCGAGAATCACCAGCTCCGGCTTTACCGATGCTGCAAGCCGCAATCCCTCGCGGCCATTATCACACTCCGTCACTTTATACTCTGCGCTTTCCAGCGCGATGGTAAGCACTTTACGAATGGGTTTTTCGTCTTCAATAATGAGAATTGCACTTTTTTTCTGGGTCACGGGCGCAAATATATGGGCTTAAAGGGTTGAATAGAATTGGTATTTATAGGCGACTTATAAATGGGTTCCCCCTTCCCAATAGCGCCCTTAGCGGCATTGCCGTTAAGGTAACATTATAGACGAAACGAACACCAATCAAAAGCGTAATTCAGAGGTAATAACATGCATTACAGCACACAGCGCCATAACGTAAACCAGTTCCCCGGCTTCATCCCCAGCCATAGGGAAGCCGCTAACAACAACGAAATTTCCTGCAACTGGCATGTGCTGCGCGAACAGCTGGTAAACCAGTGGGACCGCCTGAGCGTTTCCGAACTGGAAAACACCGGCCACAACCGCATCAAAATCGCAGGCCTGATCCAGAATAAATACGGCATCTCCGTTGAAATGGCAGTGAATTACCTGCGCAATTTCGAACGCACCCTGCCGCTTCTGGGCTGCGCCTAAATATCCCAAATAACCAAAAGCAGCGAGGAGGGTTTGTCTCCCCCGTAACTCCCCTCGTTCCTGCTGGCCGCTCCCTGCTCCTGGGGAGCGGCCTTTAATTTAATAGGGCATTTATGAGGCGTTTATAGCTTTATCAATCACCCGCATCGCATCTTTGCGCCCCCTATGGCACCAATAAGATACACATTCACAAAAGGAGTTACCCATGTTTAACAAGACCGCTAAAACTGCCCGCGTTTCCGCAAATAATGTAGCCGCTGACCTGCGCGGCGAAATCGGTAGCGCCGCTGAACAATATGGCCGCAAGGCACGCGCTTTCCTCGAATCCGCACAGGAAGAATTCGGTGACATCACCGACACCGTAAGCGACGAAATCCGTGCTAACCCCTGGCGTTCCGGCGCTATTGCGCTTGGCCTTGGCGTTGTTATCGGTGCGCTTATCCGCCGCGCCTAATCTATACTCAGGAGCTTATATGCAATTACGCACCCTGCTTCTCGCCACCGCCGCGCTATTGGTGCAAACCAGCGCAGGCTACGCGGCCGAGGAAAAATACGAAAGCACAACCACCGTTGAAAAAGACAACGATGGCAATTACCAGCGCAAAGACGTCACCACAAAAACCGACGTTGCCGGTAATACCGAAAGTTTGGAAAAGAAGGTGGATGTAGGTGTTGATAACAACGGCAACTACAAAAAAACCGTCAAAACCAAATCGGTAAGCGACCCCAAAGGCCTTCTGAACAAGCATGTTGTGGAAATCACCGACAGCCATAAAATCAAAGATGGCAAAGTCGAATCCACCCATGAGAAGAAGGTTGACGGCAAGAACGTGCTTGGCGAAAAAGACAAGTACAAGACCGACACCAAAGTCAGCGAAGATGCCAACGGCAACTACGATGAAAAAACCACCGTCACCAATACCGATCCTAACGGCACCAAAATCACCTACGAAAAAAAAGCCGTAGTGGATGTAAAAGCTGACGGTAGTATTGATAAAAGCACCACCACCAAGGAAATCAAAGATCCTAAGGGTATGCTCAATAAAAAGACGGTAGCCACCGCCAACACCCAGACCATTGAAAATGGCATAGTGACCAGCGGTCAGGAAATCTCCGTTGATGGCAAGGTAGTTGACAGCCAGAAACAGGTCGAGCCGCAATAAGCCCGAACTGTAAACCATAAAAAACGCCGCAGCATAGGCTGCGGCGTTTTTTATTACGCCGCGCGAAGCAGCGTATGATGATTGATGTAAATAACCAGCGGTACATTGCCCCGCATCGCCCGCGAATAGGGGCAGGCATGATACGCAATATCCGCCAGCTGCGCCGACATAGCGTGTGAAATACCCGGCATCGTCACTTCCAGCAGCGCTGAAAGGCTGTGCCCCGAATCAACATTGCGCAAATGCACCTCTGCCTGCACCATAATATCTTGCATGTTCATGCCGCGCAAATGCGCCGCGTTTTCCAGCGCCGCGCAAAAAGACGCAGCCAGCCCGCACGCAAAAAGCTGCTCAGGGTTGGTTGAATATTCTTTGGCCTGTTGTGATCCCGGTTCCGCTAAATCAAGCTTCAGCGCGTTTGTGTCGGTGCGCACATACCCTTTGCGCCCTCCGATGGCCCGTGCATGGGCGATATATGTGGTAAGTGCCATGAAAACAACTCTCAAACAGGTAAACTATGCTCTCATGTTACTGCAATCCGCAGAAACGTTCGATAAGGCACAGCAGCCGCTTTCATAAGGAATGAATAAGTAGTGCGGAAACGGGACCGGAAAGCATGGCTCTTTCCGGTCCCGTATGCGCGTTAGATGCGTCCCATCAGCATCAGGATAATCACGATCACGAGCAACGTGCCCAGACCGCCGCTAGGGCCGTAACCCCAGCTTTTGCTGTGTGGCCAGGTGGGGAAGGCACCAAGCAGCATCAGCACAAGAATGATAAGTAGAATTGTAGAAACAGGCATAAAAACTCCTAGCGTTCGTCAATCACCGTGGTGGATTCACTGGTGCTCTTGTTAAAAAGACCGCGCGGGTCGGTGGAGTTTTTCTTCTGCACTACGGCGGTCTTGTTGCCATACGCATCTTCGCCCACAGTCGTGGTGTTGCGGGTTACATGGTCGGTGCCATTAGCATCCGTAGAGCGCGTAACATTGTTGTATTGGCCCGGCGGCAAATCAAGTGCCGACTGGCGTTCAGAGCAAGCCGAAACGCTAAGAGCGGTAGCGGCGATTGCACATAAGGTAAAAGTCTTGAACATAAAATCTCTCTCTTGTTGGTTGCAAAGCTAGTAACAACCAAAGCGTATCAAGACAGGAATAAATCTTCTGCGTTGGAAAAAGACCACTTAATAAAACCCGCATAAAAAAAGGGAGCCCTAAGGCTCCCTTTTTCTAAATCCATTAATACTTAGATCGGCGGATTTGCGCGGCGGCCGGTAAGCAGGCTATAGAGCAGGCTTGCTACGAACAGCACCACAAAAACCATTGCGAGGAACTGGGCGATAGATGAGAAGTCGGAGGCAAGGCCACCGAAACCGAAGAATGCCGCAAGTACGGCGAGAATGAAAAAGGTCACAACATAGTTAAGCATAAGAACTCCTGATTGGGTGATAATCACTAAGTAACAACTTAACTATAGGCATAGGCGTGCAAACTCGCCGCAGGCAAGCACCACGCAAAACATAAATAATGAATAAGTCTAAGCGGCCTGCGACACGTTCGGGTCCACCATTTCCATACGGTAGCCGATACCCGGTTCCGTGATGATATGCCGTGGCTTAGAGGCGTTTTCCTCGATCTTATCGCGGATTTGGCCAATATAAACGCGCAAATACGTCGTATCTTCCGCGTGTGCCGCTCCCCACACCTTTTTCAGGATGTCCTTATGCGTAAGCATCTTGCCCTGGTTGATAATGAAATGACGCAGCAAATCATATTCCTTGGGGGTAAGCGCAATCTTCTCGTCTTTCAAAAACACTTCATGGCGCACAAGATCCATGCGCAGATGCCCGTTGCGCAGTTCCGGCTCACCGGCTTCGCGCACCGCAGATGTGCGCAGCGCCGCGTTGATGCGCGCCAGCAGGATGTCCACGTTGAACGGCTTGGTCACATAATCATTCGCGCCCATGTTGAGGGCTGCGGTTACTTCGTCATCTGCCGAGCGCACCGAAAGCACGATGATGGGCACATGCGACCATTCACGCACCGCCGTAATCACGTCCTTACCGTCCATGTCGGGCAGGCCAAGGTCGAGCAGGATCAAATCCGGCTTGGTAGACACGCACATGCGCACGGCCTGTTTGCCGGAAGTGCTTTCCACGATCTTGAAATTCTCGGCGTCCAGCATGATGTTCAGCATCTTCTGGATTTGCGGTTCATCATCAACGATCAGGATGGTGTTTTTCTTCTCATGCATGGCAGCAATCCTACGAAATGGCCGCAAGCGGCGTTAAATCTTTCTCACACGGGTATGAGATGAGCTAAGATGCGCAGAAACCCTAGGTTTGTAAAGAAAATTCAGCAAAAACCCGCGCCCGCACAACCTTACCGCTTATAACGCAGGCAGTCTCCAGCGTAATGATACGAAAAAACTGAAAAAACAAACGACTATTCTTTGAAAGCGTCTTCCTGAACCCGTAAAAGCGGCCGCAGCAGGTAGTCCATGATCGTGCGTTTCCCCGTAAGGATATTCACCTCCGTAAGCATCCCCGGCATGATTTTCTTATCCGCCGCCAGCTTGCTGCGGTCCAGCGTCACCTTCACCCGGTAGTAGGGCGTGTGGCCTTGCCCTTGCTCATCGGCAAAGCTGTCGGCGCTGATATCGGTCACCGTGCCCGGCAGCGTCCCGTAGGTCGCATATTCATAAGCCGTGATCTTCACCTTCACATCCTGCCCCACCCAGATCTTCGCGCGGTGCTCCGGCGCAATCTTCGCCTCAACAATCACGCTGTCATCCAGCGGCGTAATTTCCGCGAGCGCTTCCCCCGGCCGCACTGTACCGCCGATGGTATGGATGTATAAGCGGTTCACCACACCCTTCACCGGCGCCGTCACCTCGGTGCGGGTCATGCGGTCTTTATCGGCCTTCAGGCGCTCGTTCAGCTGCTGGCTCTCCAGCGTGGTCTTGCTCAGCTCCTCCAGCAAATCATTCTTTTGGTGCGCCCGCGTTTCTTCCAGCCGCCCTTTTGATTCGCTAAGCTCCGCTTGCGTGATGGGGATGGATTGCGTCGCGCTCGTAAGCTCGGTGCGGAAACGGTCCACCTTCGCCCGCGCATCCAGCACCCGGTTGGTAGACGTAGCTCCCGCCTTTTGCAGGCCGTTTACGATATTAAACTGCTCCGTCGCGGTCGCCAGTTCGCGTTTCAGGTTTTCTTCCTTGCTGGTAAGCTCTTCCAGCCCGTGCTGCTTCTGGTTGATCTGGTCCGTCAGGATGCGCAGCGCTTCGCCGCGCTGTTGCTTGCGGCTGGAAAACTGGTTTTCTTCCGCCTTCACCACGTCAGGCACTTCCTTGCGCATGTCATCGGAGAAGGTGAGGGGGGTCTCGTCAATTTCCGCCTTCAGCCTTATAATATCGGCCTCAAGGCTGTGCTGGTGGATGGTGTTTTCACGCATGGTCGAGGCGCTGGTTTCATTCTGGATACGGAACAAAATATCGTCGCGCTCCACCATCTGGCCTTCCTGCACCAGAATATCGGCCACAATGCCGCCTTCCATGTGCTGGATGGTCTTATTCTGCCCCGACGAAATCGTGCGGCCAGAGCCTTTTACCGCCTCGTCAATCTTTGCAAAGCTCGCCCATACGATAAACACCGTAAGCGCCACGCCCGCAAGCTTGGTGGCGTTACCCAGCAGCTTAGGCAGCTTAAAATCATCCTGCATGTTTCGCACCCTCAGGCCCTGCCAGTTCCTTCAGCACGTCACCACGCGCGCCAAAGCGCGTGATTTTGCCCTGGTCCATCACCGCGATGGCGTCCATCAGCGCCAGCAGCGGCGTGCGGTGCGTCACCAGTACCACCGTCTTGTCTTTAAATGCGAATTGCAGGTTGTTCACCAGCCGTGCTTCCATCATATGGTCCATCATCGAGGTCGGCTCATCCATCAAAATCACCGGGGCCTGCCGCAGCAATGCGCGCGCAATCGCTAAACACTGGCGCTGCCCGCCGGACAAATTCACGCCGCCTTCTTCGATCTGCAAATCCAGCCCGCGCCCTGCGGTCTTCACCATCACGTCCAGCCCCACGATCTGCAATGCGTGGCGGATCTCCTCATCACTGCGCTCAATACCCAGCAACATATTTTCGC
>JAYULW010000013.1:0-22856 GCA_043763155.1 Alphaproteobacteria bacterium
GAAGCTGGTGTGGCGGCGGGCGTTGGAATCATACGGGCTGATGCGGACTAAGCGATGCACGCCGGATTCGGTTTTGAGCCACCCATAGGCATTGTGGCCGGTGACTTTGATGGTTGCGGATTTGATGCCCGCTTCTTCGCCGGCGTTTTCGTCTATGATTTCGGTTTTGTAGCCGCGCTTGCCCGCCCAGCGGATATACATGCGCAAGAGCATGGAGGCCCAGTCCTGCGACTCGGTGCCGCCCGCGCCGGAATTGATTTCGACGAAGCAATCATTGGCGTCGGCTTCACCGGAAAGAAGGGATTCGACTTCGAGGCGGCCCAGCTCAGTGGCGACAGCTTTCAGCGCGCTTTCGGCGTCGTTGAGCATCGCCTCGTCTTTTTCTTCTTCGGCCATCTGGGCGAGTTCGGTGTTGTCGGCCAGCTCGCGGTCGAGGCGCTCATAGCCGCCGATAATGTCTTCGAGGTGGTTGCGCTCGCGCAGCAGGTCCTGCGCTTTTTTGGGGTCGTTCCAGAGGTTCTGGTCTTCGGTGAGGGCGTTTAATTCGTCGCGCCGGCGCAGGGCGTTATCCCAGTCAAAGATACCTCCTTAGCAGTTGTTGCGACTGCTTGATCTGGCGAATTAACAAGGCGATTTCGGCTCTCATGGCGCGGGACTCTTGATAGTGTTTCGGATCTCTTAGTTACCTTAATTATGTTTTCGTGCAAAGGCTATCTTGCGCAAGGGCTTTGGGCGATCTTGCTATTTTCCAAATTGTTATGTATTTTTAGCCGCATATAAGCGTTAACCCCCTGCCCTTGCTGCCATGAATCCCGCTAAAAAGAGGCTATATACTGCGCTTACCGCGCTGGCGGTGGTGGCTGCCGTGATTATTTCACGCAAGCCCATCTTGCTGGTGGAGCCGCGCTTCTTCTGGGACGAAGGCATGGTGAATTACGCGTTTGCGTTTAAGCATTCGTGGCTGGCTACACTGCTTACGCCGCACCAGGGGTATTTTTCGCTGCTCAATAATATCTCCACACTGGCTTCTTTCGTGCTGGTGGAGATGGAGCATGCGCCATTTATTACGACCTACACAGCGTTTTTCATTCACCTGATTCCGCATATGGTGATCTGGGGCGGGCGCAGCCCTTACTGGGATACGTTGCCACGGCGGATATTCGCGTCGCTCCTTATTATGTTCGACTCCATGGGCTGCGCGATCTGGCTGAACTCGGTGACGGGGCAGTTCCATCTTTCGCTGGTCACGTTCCTGTTGCTGATGGAGGAGTGGAAGGGACGCTCGCGGCGCTGCATCATCAGCTATTGCTGCTTGCTGGTGCTGGCGGGGCTTACGGGCGTGGTATCGTGTTTCCTGATGCCGTTTTTCCTGCTGAAATATTATTATGAGCGCAGCGCGGCGGGCAAAGCCTTTTGCATTACGATTTTTTCGGCGTGTGTTTTCGCGTTCCTGGGCGTGGTGTGGTTCAAGCTGTATGGGGAGCTGTACAAGGATGAGCAGCGGTTTTCGCTGGTGGGGGCGCACCGCTACCTGATGTTCCTTGCGCGCGGCACGGTTGCCAATATGCTGATGGGCAGCAATAATAAATTCGCGATTTATTCCTATGGGCGCACGCTTTGGAACTTTGACCGGGTGCTGGTTCCCAGCCTGTTGTTCCTTGCGTTTATAAGCATTTATTTCACCAAGCATTTCAGCAAGCTGGAACGCATATTATTCCTTGGCAGTTTTTATGTGATGTCGGCGTTTAACCTGCTGGCCTCCATTGCTTCGAGCCGGGGGCAGTCGCGGTATTTTTATGCAGCGAACGTGGTCATGGGGCTGATCGTGATGCAGAACATGTTCCTGCCGGACGTGCCGCAGAACCGCGTCAGGCGGCTGCTGGCCAGCGGGCTGATGGGGGTTATCCTGCTCATGGGCATGTGGGATTTTTATGGGGTGTATACGTGCTACAACCCGCAATGGCCCAAATGGGTGAACGAAGTGGGGCATTGGCGCCACTACCCTGATTACATCATGGTCGAGCATCCGGTTCCGGACTGGACGGTGGATTTACGGCCCGACGTGTCGCCGGGCATGCCGGACGCGGAGCTTCCTTCCTTCTGATTATTAGCTAGTACAGGCCGCCGGTGCCTACCACGGGGGGCGCGGCGTTGGGGACGGGCAGCGCGCCCGTGCCGGGCTGCTGCGACAGGTCGAGGATGACGTTGGTGTCGTCGGTGTCGGTGCCGTCGGTGATGGCCGAAGGCGCAGGCGCGCTTGCGGCAACAGCGGGTGCGGGCTTGGCGGGCGTGTCGAGCATGTCGGCCTTGAAGGCGCCGGAAACGCCGGGAATGAAGATTGGGCCGCCGGTGATAAAGGCTTCGTCAATCACGCGGCTGTCTTCTTCGGCGCCCGTGGAGGGCTGGCCGGTGTGCAGGTTTACTTTAACGAGCTGGATGCCGCGGGGAATGCGGAAGGGTTTGTTCGGCACGTCCTTCAGCGCATTTTTCATGAAGTCAATAAAGGCGGGCAGCGCCACGCTTGCGCCGGTTTCTTTTTTGCCCAGCGTGCGGGGTTTGTCGTAGCCTACGAATACGCCTGCCACAAGGTCGGGGGAGTAGCCGATGAACCATGTGTCGTTACTGTCGTTGGTGGTTCCGGTTTTGCCGGCGAGGATGTTTTTCAGCTCCACATGCACGCGCGCGCCGGTGCCGCGAATGGTTACGCCGTTGAGCATCGAGGTGATCTGGTAGGCGAGGCGCGGATCAACGATTTGCTCGCGGTCGTCGTCGGGCAAGGGCGGGCGGGCGTCGAGGTCTATGCTTGCGCCGTCTTCGATGGTGCAGCCCTTGCAGGCGCGGGTATCGCGGCGGAAGATGGTTGCGCCGTGGCGGTCGTCAATGCGCTCGATGAGGGATGGCTTGATGCGCTTGCCGCCGTTGTCGAGGATACCGTAGGCGTTGGTGAGGCGGATGAGCGTGGTTTCAGCAGCGCCCAGCACGATGGAGAAGTTGCGCGGCACGGTGTCGTAGATGCCCACGCGCTTGGTCATGGCGATGATTTTATCAATGCCGAAGACCTGCGCCATGCGCACGGTTACGGTGTTGCGGGATTTTTCAAGGCCTACGCGCATGGTGATGGGGCCGAGGTAATCGTCGTGGTAGTTGGTGGGTTTCCAGACGGGCATGCCTGCGCCCTGACTCAGTTCAACAGGCGAATCCATGAGCACGGTGGAGGGGGTGAAGCCGTTTTCGAGCGCGGTGAGATATACGAAGGGCTTGAAGGAGGAGCCGGGCTGGCGCTTGGCTTGCGTGGCGCGGTTGAACTCGGTACCGCCGAAAGCGTAGCCGCCGGACATGGCCAGCACGCGGCCCGTGTGGGGGTCGGTGACGACCATTGCGCCATTTACTTCGGGAATTTGTTCGAGGTCCCATGCGGTTTTTTCGTCGGTGGCGGAGAGGGGTTTTTTCTCGCCGTCATCGAGCGGACCGACCAGCAGTACGTCGCCGATCTTGATGATGTCGGCGGGCTTTTTCACTTCAGGTCCAAGCTTGCCGTCGGCGATGACGCGGCGGGTCCATTTCAGGATGGTTTGGGGAATGGCCCCTTGGGTGCCATCTTCAAACTGGAGGGTGGCTTTTTTATCGTCGAGGAGGATGACGAGGCCCAGCTTCTGGCCGTCGAAAATATGGTAGGCGTGTTCGCGGCTGATTTTGGCGAGCTGGTCTTTCCAGTCGTCGGCCTTGGCACCGAAATTGACCATGTGGGCCATGGGGCCACGGTAGCCGCGGCGGCGGTCATATTCGACCAAAGCTTTGCGCAGCGCGTTATCGGCGAAGCGTTGCAGGTCGGGGTCGAGGGTGGTTTTTACGACGAGGCCGCCTTCATATAATACGTTGGAGCCGTACATGTCCGACAGGGTGCGGCGCACTTCTTCGGAGAAGAAGTCGGCGTGGGCTACGTCGCCTGCGTCGCGCTTGCGAAGGGTGATGGGGGTGGCTTTGGCGGCCGTTTGTTCTTCGGCGGTGATATAGCCACCATCGAACATACGGTCAATGACCCAGTCGCGGCGCTCTTTGGAGGCGTCGTAGCTTTTGCGGGGATCATATAATGACGGGCCTTTGGGTTCGGCGGCGAGAAGCGCCACTTCTTCAACGGTCAGCTCATCGAGGGATTTGTTGAAGTAGTTCTGCGCGGCGGCGGCCACACCGTAAGAGCCGAGGCCGAGATAGATTTCGTTCAGGTACAGCTCAAGGATTTTGTTCTTGCTGTATACATGGCTGATGCGGGTGGCGAGGATGGCTTCCTTGATTTTGCGCTCAAGGGATTTTTCGTTCGTGAGCAGGAAGTTTTTCACCACCTGCTGGGTGATGGTGGAGCCACCGACCATGGATTTGCCATGGCCGTAATTGATGATGTTGTCGCGCACGGCGCGAAGCAAGCCGGTGAAGTCCACGCCTTCATGCTCGTAGAAATTCTTATCTTCGGCGGAAAGAAATGCGGAGATGACGCGCTTGGGGATGGCTTGCAGGGGCACGAAGACGCGCTTTTCGGTGGCGTATTCGGCCATGAGGCGGCCATCGTCAGCATATAAACGGGTGATGGTTGGCGGATCGTATTTTTCGAGCTGGCTGTAGTCGGGCAGGTCTTTGCTGTAATAGTTGAACACCAGAACGCCTGCCGCGCCACCGATGAGCAGCAACGTGAAGCCAAGCGAAAAGAGCCAGCCGGAAAGGCTGATCATGGCACGGGCAAAATTGTTACCGAACGTGCTGCGCTTCACTCTTGCAGTTGCCTTTCCTTTTTGAAGTAGTCGTCTACGCCGCTTGCGATGCCGTTGATTACTTTATCGCGGTAGGCTTTCGATTTAATCAGCTTTTCCTCCTGCGGATGCGAGAGGAACCCGATCTCGATCAATACTGATGGGATGTCGGGCGCCTTCAGCACGGCGAACCCGGCAAAGCGGTGTGAATCTGGCAGAAGATGCACCTTGTCGTCAAGCGACGTTACGAGGGTATCGGCAAGGGTTGCGGAACGGTTCTTGGTGTCGCGCTCGGCCAAAGAAATTAAGATTCCGGCCACGTCCTCGCGCTCGCCTTCGAGGTTAATGCCTGCCAGCACGTCGGCTTTGTTTTCGCGGGCGGCCAGTTTTTCGGCTTCATCATCCGATGCTTTTTCGGACACGGTATAGACTGAAAGGCCGCGGGCAGCGCCGGGGGCGGAGTCGGCGTGCAGGGATATAAAGATGTCGCCTTCGGCTTTGCGGGCGATTTCGACGCGCTTACGCAGCATGATGAACTGGTCGCGGTCGCGGGTGAGGACAACTTGGTAGTGGCCGGATTTCTGGAGGCGGGTGCGCAGGGCCTGTGCGTATTCGAGGACCACCATCTTTTCAACCGCGCCGGAAGCGCCCGACGTGCCGGGGTCAATGCCGCCATGGCCGGGGTCAATCACGATCACGGGTTTGGCGTTTTTAGGTTTTTGCTTACCCAGGTCTGCGGCAGTTTTGGCCTTGGCTTTTTTGGGTTTTTCTTCGGGAGCCGGTTCGGGCTTTGGTTCGGGCTTAGGCTGCTCGGCTTTGGGCTTCTTGTCGGGTTTGGCCTTCTTGTCTGCTTTTTCGGCGGCGGGCTTTGGCTCAGGCTTGTCGGGGACGCTGGTGTCAATTTTGTCTTTGCCGGGTTTGGCCGGTTCGGTCTGGGGCTTTTCCAGCTTGTTGTTGAACAAGAAACCAAGCGAGGGGCCGGTGTCGGCGCTACTGCTGCTGCGGTCGGGTTTGCTGCCGTCGGCGGGGGTGATTGCGAAGGTGAGCTTGCCGCTCCTCTCCTGCTTATCCTGCACGGCGATCTTTTTATTCAGGTCGAAGACGATGCGGGTGGTGCTTGCGTTGAAGCGGCCTGTGCGCAGCTTGTTGATGAGGCCGGGGCGGTATGAGGATGGCAGGCCAACGCCCGCGCCGCTGAAGGCGGGCACATCTACCACTAAGCGGTCTGGGTTATCGAGGGTGAAAACCTTGTTGGGCGTGATGGCGCCGGGGTCGAGGGTGATGGTTTCGGTGTCGGAGGACTGGCGGATGGAAAGGACTTCCCTGGCCTGTGCAGCGGCGGGGATCAGCGCGCTTGCGCACAGAACCGCCAGCAGGCAACGTCTAACAGGCATGGTGCAGACCCATTATGGCCATCGGAAACCTTTGAGAGAATATATCCCGGCAACGATATAGGAGCGCGGGGAAATCGCAAGGGCTGTGTGGCGGGTGGCTCTATTTTAATTGGCTGGGTTGCTTTTGCGCATAGCACCACAAAAGCGCCACCACCCCAGCGTCGAGCAGAAGGTAGCCGAGCCAGCCGATGATGGGGGTTGCGCCTGTGGACATCATGTCGCTCACGGTGCCGCTCAGGCCGTCGGGTTTTGCGCCGAGGGCGGGCATGGCCATGTACATGGCGCAGAGCCAGACGGTGTTGGCCACAAAAACGCACAGCAGGGTTGCGCCATAAATTTTGGCAGGGTGCAGGTTTTTGAAAACCGATTCATGCAGCAGCATGATGGCCGCGACAAGGAAGGGAAGCAGGAACAGCCCGTTGGTGACGTTCATGCTTTCGACGAATTTCATGAGGACGTTTTCGTTACCGAGCAGGAGGTAGCTTTGCTGCTTGCGGTTGACCTTGATGCCTACGGCCGCGAGCTTGCGGGCAAGACCCAAATATGGCTGGTCGTGAGTGAGAAGCTGGGCTTTGCTTGCGACATGAAGACCGGTGTAAAACGGCGTGAGGAGTATTTCCATGGCGTAGGCGGTGGCGCGGGCAAGGGTGAGCCAGAGGGTTTTTTGCAGCAGCAGGAGCGCAGGGCCGGACAAGGCGCCGGCGAGCGCGACCGATGCCATCTTGCGGTTATTTTTGAATTCCAGCAGCAGCCATTTGGGGTCGAGGCGGACCATAAGCCCGGCGAGAACGCCGATGGTCAGGCCCATGGCGGCCCAGCTACGGCTGGCAACCATGGCGAAGAAAAACCCGGCCACGCACCAGCCGATGGCGGCGGGCGACGGGGCGCGGAGCTGCATGCGCGCGCCCGGACGGGCTATATATATAAAAGAGATGATGGAGACGGTGAGGGTTTTCAGGGACTTTTCAATCAAAAAAGACTTACTGAACAATAGGCCGACCAACAAAGTGACGGCAAGGCCCGCAAGGCCCAGCCCCACAACAGATAAGGCGGTTTTCGCGTTCGGGAATGCGAGGGCGACTTGCAGCCTTGATTTGCCTTTGCTTGTTTCGTCTGCCATGGATTCCTCTTTTATAGTCTTGATTTGCTTCATGAATGTAAATAACAGGAACCGCTTTGGCCAGCCTTAATTATAAGAATTATTGTGTACTATTTTTTTTCCCTCTATAGTATATTCCAGAGTGGCTTGAGCGGATACGCTCACCGCCAGTAGATTTTCGGTAAGGCCCGTCCGGCAGGATTCGCTGCAAAACGAATGGGACTTACCTTAAGGTATTAGTTTTTTAGATAACCCGACCCCAAGGATTGGTCTCTCAGTTATTTGTATGGATTGCATTTTTCACCCATTTTTACAGGTTTTGCATTACCCGCCGGGGGGCACAACGCCCCGGTGCGCGCCCCCAAGGGCTGCGCACGGCGCTAATGGCCTGTTGCTGGTCACGGAAGCGCCACCTCCTCACTGAGTCCTAAACCTTGGGGCGACAGATAACAGGAGTCGCTACCATGACTAAACGTATGCTCATTGACGCATTGCACCCCGAAGAAACGCGGGTCGTGATTGCCGATGAAAACCAGGTGTATGATTTTGATTTCGTCACCATCGCCAAAAAACAACTTAAAGGTAACATCTACCTCGCGAAGATCACGCGGGTAGAACCTTCGCTGCAAGCCGCCTTCGTGGAATATGGCTGCGGCAAGCAGGGCTTCCTGCCGTTTTCGGAAATCCATGCGGATTATTACCAGATCCCGGTTTCGGACCGCAAGCGCCTGATGGAAGAAGCGCAAGCCGAGGAAGAAAACGAAGAAGCGCACGATCATAGCCACGACAACGCGGAAGACGCGCCTCAGTCGCCTGAGCAAGCAGCTAACGAGGCCGAGCAGGCAAATGCAACCGAAGTTGCAGACATCAGCATGGCGACGCTCAGCGAAGCCGAGCGCCCCGCTTACCTGTCGCAGACGGCCATTGACGTTTCGACCAGCGAAGAGCCGCTTGACCATTTTGAAGGTGACGACACCCCGATTTCGGCGGCGCTCTCCGAAGGGGAAGACGTGACCAGCGACAGCGCTGAGTCCGAAGCCCCTAGGGCTGAAGAAGGCGCAAGTGGCGAGGCTCCCGCCGGTGAAGGCGTGGAAACGCTGGCCAACGAGGAAGAAGAATACCAGAGCCGCCCGAAAAAGAACGTTTTCATGAAACGTTACAAGATTCAGGAAGTGATCCGCCGTGGCCAGATCGTGCTGGTGCAGGTGATTAAAGAAGAGCGCGGCAACAAGGGTGCGTCGCTGACCACCTATTTGTCGCTGGCTGGCCGTTATTGCGTTTTGATGCCTAACTCGCCGAAAGACGGCGGGATTTCGCGCAAGATCGCGTCGGGTGAAGACCGCAAGCGCCTGAAGGCGATTTCGACCGAGCTGCGCCTTGCGCAAGGGATGAGCGTGATTATCCGCACTGCGGGTATGGAGCGTACAAGGGCGGAAATTAAGCGGGACTTTGACTATCTCGTGAAATTATGGAACCAGATACGCGAAGATACTCTGGTATCCAATGCCCCTGCCCTCATTTATGAGGAAAGCGACATTATCAAGCGCGCCATCCGCGACCAGTATACGGGCGATATTGACGAGCTGATCATTGAAGGCGACGAAGGCCATAAAACGGCCAAGGACTTCATGAAGATGCTGCTGCCCAGCCATACGCTGAAGATCAAGCATTACAAGGAAGCGACCCCCCTCTTCTATGCGTATAACATTGAAGAGCAATTGCTTTCGATGCATGACCCGGTTGTGAAGTTGCGCTCTGGCGGCTACCTCGTTATCAATCCGACGGAAGCTTTGATTTCGGTGGACGTGAACTCTGGCCGCGCCACGGGTGAACGCAATATCGAAGAAACGGCTGTGCGTACCAATCTGGAAGCGGCTGCTGAAGTCGCACGCCAGTTGCGCCTGCGCGATCTGGCCGGCCTTGTGGTTATTGACTTTATTGACATGATGGAATCGCGCAACCGCCGCGCTGTTGAAAAGTTGCTGAAGGATTCGCTGAAGGCCGACCGTGCCAAAATCCAGCTGGGCCGTATCAGCCCATTCGGGTTGCTGGAAATGTCGCGCCAGCGCATTCGCCCCAGCGTTTCGGAAAGCAACATGGTGCAGTGCGAGCATTGCGTGGGCCGTGGCTACATCCGCAGCCATGAATCCATGAGCATCCAGATGATCCGCTCGATTGAAAAAGAAGCGAGCGCGGGCGTGTGGAGTTCTTTGCGCCTTATTGCGCCGCAGGCTGTGGCGCTGCATCTGCTGAACACGAAGCGCGATATTTTGCGCGGGATTGAGCAGCGGTATAACCTCACCGTACAGGTGCTGATTGATACCGACCTTGCTTCGTCTGAGTTCAACCTTGAGAAAATGCGCCGTTCGCAGAACGACCGTTCGGAAGGCGGCGAACAGCGCCGTGACCGTGGCGAGCGTGGCGAAGGCCGTGGTGAACGTGGCGGCGAAGGCCGTGGCGGTGAAGGCCGTGGTGAGCGCGGTGGCGAAGGCCGCGGCGAGCGCGGTGGACGTGACCGTGGCGAACGCGGCGGACGTGACCGTGGCGAACGCGGCGGACGCGACCGCAACCGCGACCGTGAACGCCCTGTAGCTGCTGAAGCTGTGGTGGAAGACATCAACGACACCGTGGACGCAGTGCTGGAATCGGACGGCGAAGGCCGCATTGATCGTGGTGGCGAGCTGAACAGTGACGGCACGCGCAAGCGCTCGCGCCGCCGCCGTGGTGGCCGCAACCGTGGCGACCGTGACCGCAGCCGCGAAGACCGCCCCGCAAGCAATAACCAAGAGGGCGCAAGCGAAGGCGACATCACCGAGGTTCAGGACGCTGACGGCATGGAAGCCGCCAACAACAACGAACCCGGCGAAGGCCAAAATCTGGACAGCAACGGACGCCCGCCCCGCACGCGCGGTGGCCGGGGCCGCCGCCGCTGGCGCGACCGCGATGAACGTGGTGGTGAAAACCGCCCTGCAGAAGGCACCCAAGGCGGCGACGAAGCACCGCAGCCCGAACGCCAGCAGGAACGCTACGTGGAGCCTGTGGCTGCGCGCCATACGGACGGCAACACCCTGCCCGCATTTGCAACCGAAGACCGCCCGCTGATCGAGCTGGCAAGCAACCGCCCGGCACCAACGCCGGTGGTGGCTTCGCCCATGGTTGAATCGGCGCAGCGCGACGCGTCTGCACCTGCCAAAAAGGGCTGGTGGCAGAAAATGATCGAGCTTGATGACTAACATCAGATGAGCACCATCTCAGGCAGGCGGCTTTCCACCCCACTTTTTCGGCCGCTTGCCTGTTTCCTGATTGCGCTGCTTTCCAGCAGTCAGGCTTGGGCCGTGCCCCTGATCCGGGATGCAGAAATCGAACATACGTTGCGGCTTTACGCCGATCCGATTTTCAAAACCGACGGGCTTAAGCCTTCGGCGGTGAATTTATTTATTGTGCAGGATGACAGCCTGAACGCGTATGTGGCGGGCGGTGCGAACATGTTTATCCATACGGGCATGATTATGGCGTGCGAAACGCCGGACATGTTGCTGGGGGTGATGGCGCATGAAAGCGGGCACATTATGGGCGGGCATTTAGCGCGTGGCAGCGAGACGCTTAAAAACGCGCAGCTTGGCAGCATCATGACGTTTGTGCTGGGGGCAGCGGCGGCGGCGGCATCGGGCAAGCCGGAAGCGGCGGCGGCGGTGCTTTCGGGCGGACAGGGCGTGGTGGCACGCAAGTTCTTCGCGTTCACGCGGGCCAATGAAGAAGCGGCGGATCAATCGGCGCTTTCGGCGCTGGACCGGCTAGGTATTTCAGCCAGCGGCATGGTGAAAGTGTTTGAGCTTTTGCAGCGCAACGAGCGCGCGCATGGCGGCTCGCCGGACCCCTACATGCTTACGCATCCGCTTACCAATTTGCGTATTGAACATGTGCGCACGCATGCGGAGACGTCGAAGGTTCCGTATGGCGCGTATCCCAAAAATCTGGAAGAAGCCAACCAGCGCATGATTGCGAAGCTGTATGGGTTTTTGAATTCGCCGGAAAAGACGCTCGCGCATTACCCGATGAGCAGCAAGTCGGTGGCGGCGCGCATGGCGCGGGCGCTGGCATATTACAAGATGCCGGACATGCCGCGCTCTTTGGCCGAGATGGATAGCCTGATCGCGGAATCGCCGAAAGATCCGTTCTTTCATGAGTTGAAGGGGCAGATTCTGTTTGAAAATAACCGGGTGAAGGAAGCGCTGGAGCCATACCAAGCGGCGGTGAAGCTGCTGCCGGATTCGGCGCTGCTGCTTTCGGACCTTGGCAATGTGGAGCTGTCGCAGAATAACGAAGAGCTGCTGCCATCGGCGATTGCGCATATGGAAAAATCCAACGTGATTGAAGATTCCAACAGCACCAACTGGCGTAGGCTGGCTACCGCTTACGGCAAGGCGGGCAACAAGGCAATGAGCGCTTTGTCGCTGGCCGAAGAAGCGGTGTTGCTGGACCAGCCGGAAATTGCGCTGCAACAGCTCGATGTGGCCATGCCGATGCTGAAGGAAGGCACGCCCGCGAAACAGCGCGCGCGCGACCTGAAGTCCTTCTCGATTGATATGAAGGCGCGCAAGAAACGCGAAGCGGACGAATAACTATGCCTATACAAGCATGGGCAAAACGATTAGTGATAAATTCATAACTTACGGCTTTTCAGGAGAATCTTATGTCATTGCGCACCTTGTTACTTGTTTCCGCCTCCACGCTGATGGTTGCGCATAGCGCACTTGCAGCTGATCCGGTAGTGGCTACGCCGCCCATGACCGCAAGCACCGCGCCTGTGAACGCGAGCGCCCCTGTGACGCACGGCGAAATGGTGAAGCTGGTGCGCGAAACGCTGGTGAATAATCCCGATATTCTGACCGATGCCATTAAGTCGCTGCACGACAAGCAGCAGGAAGTGACCAAGAAGGAAACCAGCGCAGCGCTTTCCAAGCATCAGGATGAGCTGTTCAAAGATACCGTTTCGCCTTCCGTTGGGCCGAAGGATGCGGATGTGACGATTGTTGAGTTCTTCGACTATCATTGCGGTTATTGCAAACATCTGCTGCCTGTTGTGACCCAGCTGATGAAAGACGACAAAAAGGTGCGGGTGATTTTCCGCGAGTTCCCCATTTTGTCGGAAGATTCGGTGCTGGCTGCGCGCGCGGCTATTGCGGTGAACCATGTGGCTCCGGGCAAGTATTTCGAGTATCACACCGCGCTGATGAAGAGCAGCAGCAAGTTTGACGAAAAGATGCTGACCGACCTTGCGAAGAAAATTGGCGTGGATGGCAAGAAATTCCAGGCCGCGTTTGAAGATAAGGACACCACCGAGCAGCTGGATAAGACCCGCGACCTGGCTGAAGATATGGGCATTCGCGGTACGCCTGCTTTGGTGCTTCCCGACAAGATGCTGCCGGGCGCGCTGCCTTATGAAGACTTGCAGAAAATTATTGATGATGAGCGCCACGGCGTGAAGGACGATGTGAAGCCCGGCAAGAGCAGCGCCGAACCTGCGCCTGCTAAAGAGTAGCCATTACAGAATCGAAAAAGGGGACGCGGTTTGCGTCCCCTTTTTTTATGCTTCGGATTCTTCTTCGGCTGGCTCGTCGTCGGCCTCAAGGGGCTGGTAATGCTCGCGGTAGGTGCGGATGAGGGTTTTGCCCGCCCAGCCGACAAGGATTTCGCCAATGAGCTGGAAGGTATCAATAGGGTATTCGGTTTTGGAGAAATGATGCTCGCCGTCGGGGAAAATGTCGTTGATGAGGACTAAGCACCAGACATTGCCTTCAAATACATCCACCTTGAAATACCCTGCGAGGCCGCCCGTGCGGTAGCCGGTGTCTACGATGATATTTTCGATTTCGCTGCAAGGATACACCAGCAAATCGCCCTTTACGGCCTGACTGATTTCGACGTCGTCGTCTTCGTGTTTTAAGAACACGTTTCCGGTGAGGGTGACAGTTTTGCGGTCTTTGGGTTTGCTTGTGTAGCGAACTTTATTGCGCTTGCCCATGGGGTGTTCCTTTCAGTGCGGTGGCCTGCACCCACCAGTCGGGGTGTGCGGCGTGGAGTTGGGTGGCGGCGGCGTGGGCGTGGGTTTTGGTTTCGTACAGGCCGAAGCAGGTAGCGCCGCTGCCGGACATGCGCGACAACAGGCAGGATTCGGTCTGGCTGATGGCTTTTAGCATATAGGCGATGCCGGGTAAAAGGCTGATTGCGGGGGCCTCAAGGTCATTGTGCTGCAGGGCTGCCCATGCGGCGAGGGAGGCGGTGGTGGCAAGGGTGTGCGGCTGGGGGATGCTGGGGGTGAAATTGCCGCTGCAGGCGCGGAACACATGGGCGGTGAGCAGCGGTGTGCGCGGGTTTGCGAGGACTACCCAGCCGCCGTGGGGGATGGCAATGGGGGTGACGGTGTCGCCGGTGCCGGTGACCCAGCCGGAGGCATCGAGCAGGCAGGCGGGAACGTCGCTGCCAAGCTGGAGGGCCATGGCGTGGAGTTCGCGCCCGGTGAGGTTCAGGTCCCAGAATGCGTGGAGGGCGCGAAGGGTTGCGGCAGCGTCGGCGCTGCCACCGCCAAGGCCCGCGCCTACGGGGATGTGTTTGTGAAGGGTGATGTTTGCCCCCTGCCCTTTGGCGTGGGGCTGGAGCAGTTCGGCGGCGCGAAGGACGAGGTTGCTGCCTTCAAGGCTGCTGGCGAAAGGGCCGGTGATGTTTAGGGAAACGCCTGGGGCGGGATGGATTTCCAGCCCGTCGCCGAACTCGGTGAAGACGGTCAGGCTTTCGAGCAGGTGGAAGCCGCCAGGGCGTTTGCCGGTGATGTGCAAAAACAGGTTCAGCTTGGCCGGGGCGATGATCATGGGCAAGCCGGAAAATCAGGGTGTGGCGGAAGCGGCGGGAGATTCCGGCTCGGCGTGGGCCATGGTGGCCATGGGCAGGCCGTCTTTGATCTTTTTGTTGATGCTGGCCACCAGCTTGGGTTCGGGCGAATAGGTGAGCGCGCGGTTCCACTGGAAGCGGGCTTCGGTTTTGCGGTTCAGGCGCCAGTACACATCGCCCAGATGGTCGTTGACCGTGGGGTCGCTGGGCAGAAGTTCAACAGCTTTTTCCATGTAGGTGAGGGAACTGGCGTACTCGCCTTGCAGGTACAGGACCCAGCCCATGCTGTCTATGATCTGGGGATCGTTCGGGCGGGCTTCGACGGCGCGGGCGATCATGTCGCGGGCGGCGGTGAGATTTTCGTTGTGTTCGAGCTGGGCGAAGCCAAGGTAATTCAGGATATCGGGTTGGTCTGGCTTTAAGTCGAGGGCGGCTTGCAGGTCTTTTTCAGCTTCGTTCCAGCGGCCTAAACGCTCAAGGCAGGACCCACGCGCAAACAGGATGGGCCAGTCGGTGCTTTCCAGTTTGGTGATGTGCTTGAGCGCTTCGGTGTAAGCGGTGATGGCTTCTTCGTAGCGGGAATGGATGCGGTAGAGGTCGCCTTTGGTCACGATGGCGTCGGTATCTTCAGGGTTTTGCGCGTTGAGCTTATCGAGGAGCGCGAGGGCTTGCTTCAATTTACCCATGCGGTCGTAGTTGATGGCGACATGCATCTGCGACTTGATGTAGAGCGGGCTTTCAGGCAGGACGTGGTTGTAGGCCTCGATGGAGCGGTCGTATTGCTGGAGTTCGCCGTAGGCATCGCCCAGCGCCACATTCGCTTCGGCGAAGTCGGGCTTGATGTAGGTTGCGAGCTGCATGTAGATGGCGGCGTCGTTTACCACGCCCGCGCCGAACATGATGCCGCCCATGGTGTATAGCACTTCGCCGATACCGTCGGCAGCGGTTTTGATTTCGGTCGGCTCGTCGGGTTCAAAGTCGGCGTTTTCTTCTTCGTAGGTTTTGACGAACTCGGCCAGTTCTTTGGGTTCGCCGTTTGCATGGTAGAAGCGGGCCATTTTTTCCATGATGCGCGGAGGGGCGGAGGCTTTGTCTTCGATGCTTTCCTTGAAATTCCTGGTGGCTTCGGGGATGAAGCCCGCCTTCGCGTTAATGAGGGCAAGATGGTAATTTACCAGCGGTGCTGCGCGGCCCACATCGGTGCTGAAGGCATCTTTGGTGAGGGGTTGGGTGAGCAAGCCCTGGGATTGCTCGACCCAGCCGAGGAGGAGCGGCACCCAGAGCTGCATGTTGCCGCCATCGCGCGAGGATTGCAGGATCGTGGCGGCATCCTGGGGATGGTCGTGCTTCAAAGCGCGAAGGGTGAGGACCAGATCGGACAGCGGATCTTTGGCACCGGCGTGCTGGATGTCTTCGGCGAGCATGCCGGCTTCTTCGACATTGCCCTGCATGAGCAGCATGCCTTGCAGCTGCACGGCGACGGAGGTGTTTTCGGGCTGGCGCTTATGGACGCGGCGCAGCTGGACGATTGCTTCTTCGATGTTGCCTTTGGCGCGGGCGAACTGGCTGGAGAGGTAGCTGCCCGCCACATCGTTGGCGATAGGGTTGGGGCGGATGTCTTCGGGCGCGGCGTTGCTGATTGGTTCAGGCGCGGCATCGGCCGGGGATTCGGGCGCGGGGGAGCCGTTGCCCATCGCGGCATAGGCCATGGGGGCGGTGGTTACCAGCCAGAGGGCTGCGAGGGGTGCGCGCCAGATATTCTTCGACTTAATCATTTACTGTTATTGATCGGTTATTTATTTGTTATTTTGCTGGGGTTTAGCGGCGGGTGCACCCAAGGGAAACAGCAAAAAACAAGCCCAAAAGTTAAGGTTGGGCGATAAAACGCTTGCACCTTCGGCGTATCTTACTAGAATCCCGGCGATTCTGAAAACATTATTTTCGTTAAATATCCCTAGTAAAAAGTGAGTTTTGTATGAGCAGTAAAAATAATCCAGAAGCCCGTGGTAAAGTCACCGCCCTTCGCAAGTATAACGGCAAACCGGTAAAGCCCGTTCTGTTCATTAAGCGTGGCGTTGGCCGCTATATCGCCGCCATGTTTGAAAACGGCGACCTGGTGATTGACAAGACCACCCAGCTTCCGATCGCTTACAAGAACATCTAAGCCTGCCTTGAGAGTGTGATGGCTGACCTTTTACTTACAGGTTTGCCACGCTCCGGCTCGGCTTCCATTGGCGCACTTATTGATACGCTCGCGGATGCGGTGTGTTTAAACACACCCCCGTGGCAAGCGGCGTTTGCGCGCAACCCTGTTGATATCCTCCCCTTTTCCAAATGGCTGGTCGGCGACTTTGCGTGGGCGCGCAGGCAGCTGCTTGAGGGCGTTGCGGTGGGCGATATTCGCGCGGAGGACGGCACGCCGCTGATGGATGGCATGAAGGATGCGCGGGGCGTGCGCGAAGCGAATGGCGATCTGAAAGCAGTGCCGTTTATCCGTCATGACCTCACGGAAAATTTTACGCTGGCGATGCGCCAGACGACGCTGTTTACGAGCGCGCTGCCGGTGATTGCTTCGCTCAAGCATTTTATGATTGTTGCAGTGGTTCGCCACCCGCTGGATGTGTGCATGGCGTGGCATGAGCTGGCGCAGCCGATTCTGGCTGCGGGGAACCCGCCGGGCATTGCGCGGTTCTGGCCGGAGGCGCTGGCAGTGCTTCAGGGCGGAAGCATGGCGGAGCAGTTCGCGGGGCTGTATGAATTGCATATGCAGCGCTACCATGAATTAGGGGCGACGGTGCTGCGTTATGAGGATGTGATGGCGGAACCGATGCTGGTTAGCAGGCTTTTGGGCCGGGAAATGCTGCCTTCAGCAGCAGCAAGGCTGGTTACGCCCGCACAGCAATCCATTAACGAAAAAACTGAAACATTACGGGCGGTTTTCCATAAAACCGGGGTGTATTCCAAGCTTTACTACCCTGATTTATAGGATTATTTACTATTTTCGGCTATAGTGATTAACGGATGCGTTAACCATTTAACCCATTGTTTATGCCTAATAAGCCACCACTCTTATACCGCGAGGAAGGGGATAACTTCCTCAAATCGTTTATTGCCCGCGACAAGGCGGTCGCGCCGCAGGCGGCTATTGACGAAGTGCGCAAGGACATGGCGGACGCGTTTAACGATACGGTAGCCCAAGGCATGACGCAGCCATCCATGACGCCGGAAGCGGAAGAACACCCTGCCCTGCACCCGATTGCGATGGCGATGCGGGTGATGCAGAAGCGCAGGCTGGCGCGCGATGGGGAGTTGGGCAGGCTCACGGAAATTATTGAAAAGACCTACCCGCGCGACGATGTGACGGGGTATTACGCCAAGCAATGCATGCCGGTGATGGTGGGGCTGGCGCATATGAACGCGACCGCGCCGGGAAACACCGTGCCCGTTTCGCTGGTGGAGGGCGACTTTACGAATATGGGCGGGTGCAACAAAAGCGCGCTGGGGCGCGAAGGCACCGACAAGCTGATACGGCGCATCTGCGATATTGTGGAAGGCAGCTTCCATGAATATGCAGTGGAAAAACACAGGCAGCCGATAGAAACGCACGGCATACGCGCAGGCGGTGACGAGGTGCGGGTGCTGGTGTATGGGCTTAAGCCCGAAGAGGTGAAAGAGGTGCTGGACACCAAGGTGCATCCGCGCGTGAATTTGCTTTCGGCGGAGTATGGCGTGCATAAGGTGCCGCATGAAAAGAAAGGCAAGATGGCCGGGTTTGGCGCGGCGTTTGCGGCGGTGGATTTGGCGAAAGCTAAAAACCTGGCGTTGATACGCGACGAGCTGGACGCGGGCATTGAAGCGCGCAAGACGCTGGACGGCATGCTGCGCATGGGCGTGGTGGACGAACCGGGCGTGCAGCGCTACATACGCGAGGTGATGGAGCCGTATTTTCAGGAAAAGCACACGGATGCCAACCTGCCTGCGATCGAAAATTATGTGCGGGAAAAAGCAAAGGAAGCCGCAGCCGAATGGAAGATCCTGACGCAGGATGCAAGCGCAGGTAATGAATACCGGCAGGGCGCGGGCAAAAAACCCGATGCGTTTTTTGACGAATACAGCCAGCGGCATGCAGGTTCGGTGCAGTCGAAGCTGGATAACACACCGATAACTGCGAGCGTCACAGCTGTGCCGTTTTCTGATGTAAAGGTGGCGGCCACGCGCGAAGCACCGCAATCTATCCGCCTGCGCAAGGCGCTGATGGCGATGAATTTCGATGATGTAGCCAATGCCAGCGAAAGCTTGTTCAAATGGAACAACAACACGCGGCGCTATGATTTGCAGCGCCCGGCGAGCATGAAGTACACACCGGAACGCTCGCGCACGCTGCGCCTGGTGATTGACCTGATGCTGCAGTTCGACGCGCCCGACCCCGCCTCGCGCTGCAAAGCCCCGCAACTGCTGGTGGATGATGCCAAAGAGCTTATGGAACGGTTGAAAGACGAAGGCGCAATGCGGGTGCTGCAGTTTGAGCTTGGGAATATGAACGGGCTGAACGCGGTGAATTACGACCTTGCCGATGCGGCATTGCGCGAAACAGGAAAGCATATACAGGATGTGCTGCTGAAGCACCATAACGGCATGGGCACGCATGTGGTGGACTATGTGTATCATGAGGGCGGCGGGAAATTTAAAGTGCTGCTGCCGATTACGTTTTCCAAGCTGGATGCGGATATGGTGGCCAAGGAAGTGAACGTGCTGCTGGACGAGCGGGTGCGCAACAAGCCAATTATGGAGTTTGCCAAAGCGACCTACGCAAACCCGTCGAACGGGCGCGGGGTGGAATCGGCAGATAAGATGGAGGCGCTGAAGCAGCGGCTGGCGCAGCTGGAACCGGCGATGGGCAAACCGTTGCGCATTATGGCCGATATTCCACACCCGAAAGACTCAGCTAAGTCGCTGACTTTAAAACATTACGCGGGAGAAGTGCTGGACGCGCAAGTGATGCGGCCGGACGGCATGAGCGTGGACAGAAGCAAAATGAGAACGACACTGGAAAGCATTTCCGCCAAGGCCAATATTGAATTTAACCGCACCAGCACCATTCAGAAAGTAGGATAATTTTATGGCTAACGATCATTTTACCAAGAAGCTGCGCGGCACGCAAAGCGAAGAAGATGCGGCGATTGCAGTAGCCGAAGATAAGCGCCTTGTGCGGCTTGGGATTGATCCGGAGGCGAACCCGGTGGAGATTATGAAGCTGGTGGATGAGAAGCTGCGCAAGCTCCGCGGCATGAGCGAGGATAGCTAATTACATCCCTGAGTAATTAGGGCCGCCGCCGCCTTCGGGCGTGACCCAGACGATGTTTTGTGTGGGGTCTTTGATGTCGCAGGTTTTGCAATGCACGCAATTCTGGGCGTTGATTTGCAGGCGGGCGCTCTCGCCTTCGCCCACAAATTCATAAACGCCTGCGGGGCAGAAGCGCTGCTCCGGTCCTGCGTATTCGGGCAGGTTGATGCGGGTGGGGACGGTTGCATCTTTCAAGGTTAAATGGCTGGGCTGGTCTTCTTCGTGGTTGGTGCTGGAAAGGAAGACCGACGACATGCGGTCGAAGGTGAGGACGCCGTCGGGCTTGGGGTAGTCAATTTTGGCGCATTGCGTTTTGGGTTTGAGGCAGGCGTGGTCGGCGTGGTTTTTAAAGGTCCACGGGGCTTTGCCACGTAAGATATAGGTGTCGAGGGCGGCGTAGAGCAGGCCGGGGAGCAGGCCCCAGCGGAAGCCGGGGCGGATGTTGCGGGCGCGGTGCAGCTCGGTGTAGACCCAACTGTTTTTGACCGACTCAGGGTAGGATTCCAGCAATGCGGGGGTGCCCGCTTTCATGGCGCTTACGATGGATTCGGCGGCGAGCATGCCGGTTTTCATGGCGTTGTGGCTGCCTTTGATTTTGGGGACGTTCAGGAAACCTGCGGAGCAGCCGATGAGCGCGCCGCCGGGGAAGATGAGCTTGGGGATGGATTGGAAGCCGCCTTCGTTGATGGCGCGGGCACCGTAGGAAATGCGGCGCGCGCCTTTGAAGGTTGGCGCAATGGCGGGGTGGGTTTTGAAACGCTGGAATTCCTGATACGGGTCGAGGTAGGGGTTTTGGTAATCGAGGCCGGTGATGAAGCCGACATACACCTGCCCGTTATTTAGATGATAGAGGAAGGAGCCGCCGTAGGTGTCGGCCTTCATGGGCCAGCCGATGGAGTGGACGACGAGGCCGGGTGTGAGCTGGGCGGAATCTACTTCCCAGATTTCCTTGATGCCGATGCCGTAGGTTTGGGGGCTGGCATTCTCGCGCAGGCCGTATTGTTTGATGAGTTGCTGCGAGAGGGAACCGCGGCAGCCTTCGCCGAACAATGTGTACGTGCCGCGAATTTCCATGGGGGGTTGGTAGGATGGTTTTTCGGCGCCGTCTTTGCCGCGCCCGAACTCGCCGGTTTTGATGCCGACCACCCTGCCCTCTTCGATGATAACCTGGGCAGCCGGGAAGCCGGGGAAGATTTCTACGCCCAAGCTTTCTGCTTGTTGGCCCATCCAGCGGCACAGGTCGCCGAGGCTTGCGATGTAGTTGCCGTGGTTGTGCATTTGCGGCGGGGTGGGCAGGCGAATGCTTTTTGTTTTGGTGAGGAAGAGGAACTTGTCCTGCGTCACGGGGGTGTTCAGGGGCGCGCCTTTTTCCTTCCAGTCGAGGATGAGTTCGTTGAGCGCGCGGGGTTCGATGACCGCGCCGGACATGATATGCGCGCCGACCTCGGAGCCTTTTTCGAGGATGCAGACTTTGAGGTCGGGGGCCTGTTGCTTCAGGCGGATGCCAGCGGCCAGACCCGCCGGGCCTGCCCCTACAATCACCACATCATATTGCATGACTGTTTCTTCCATGGCTTATGCTACACCAAACTTGGGTAAAAAGCCACTGTATTGTATCGTTTTTCTTATTGTCACAAACATTTCATAGGCATTTTTTTACCAAATGTTATACTTTTAAGCATCATTCACCCGTCCCTATATATAAATAGAGGAAAGCTTATGTCTGCACCTGAACAGGAAGCGACTAAAAAAGACCACACCATTCACCTGAACGCGGTGCCTGAGGGCAGCAATGTGCGCATTCATGTGGAAAATGGCGCAGTGCAAAACTCAAGCCCGAAGGCAGAGATTTCCAAGCGGTCGGTGATCGGCATGATCACGGGCGCGATTGGCGCGATTGTGGGCTATGTCAGCACCAAGCTGTATATCAACCAGAAGATGTTCGACTTCGACACCGAAGTGCTGGACACGACCAAGAAAAACATCCTTGGGCGTTCGGGCCTTGGGGCGTCGGTGGCGGAAAGCGGTTTGGGCGGCGGGTTTGCTGCCGGGATTTCCACGGGCGAAATTCATGCGGCGAACGCAAGCAAGCTTGCGCAGTCGGGCAAATATGGCGATTTCCCGAAATTTATTTACAAGACGCTGGGCGGCTCCGAGGGCCGTGCGGCGGTGGCGCTTGCGGGCGCGGCTGTGGTGGGCACGGTTGCAGCCGTTGCGGCTTACAGCGCTGTGAAGCCGGACAAGAAACCAGAGCCGCAGAGCGACAAAGACTGGGCCGACAAGGTGGTCGTGGATAAAGACCAGCCGCGCGTCATTTCCTAAATAAACGCCGTCTGGCGTTTTAGGCACATTATACTATATAGAGAGTAAAGAGGATTGGGCTGCATGCAGAACCACCAGTTACTGGAATGGTATATGGAAGCGGGCGTGGATGAGGCGGTGGCCGAAACGCCCACCAATTACTTTGCGCTGGCGACAGCCAAAGCGGCTGTGGCCCCTGCCCTGCCGCAAGCGGCAACCCCATTGATTGAAACGAGTGCGCCGACGGTTGCTGTAATGCCTGTGGTGACGCCACTGCACCATACGCCAACGGCTGCGACCGCGAATGCGCGGGAGCTGGCCGACAAGGTGCAGACGCTTGAGGAGCTGGAAGCAGCGGTGCGGGGGTTTGAGGGGTGCGGAATTAAGAAGACGGCCAGCAAAACGGTGTTTTCTGATGGCAACCCGAAAGCACGGGTGATGATTATCGGCGAAGCGCCGGGGGCGCAGGAAGACATTCAGGGTATTCCCTTCTGCGGGCCGAGCGGCAAGCTGCTGGACACGATGCTGGGCGCTATCGGGCTGGACCGCACATCGGTGTATATTTCCAACACGGTGTTCTGGCGGCCGCCGGGTAACAGGCAGCCGAGCCTAGAGGAGACGCAGGCCTGCCTGCCGTTTGTGGAGAAGCATATTGCGCTGGTGAAACCCGCCTTGCTCATTCTTTCGGGCGGAACTTCGACCACCACGGTGCTGCGCAAGGACACGTCCATTTCGCGGCTGCGGGGCCGGATGTATGATTACAGCAATGCGTATACGGATGGCACCATCCCGACGCTGGTCACGTTTCACCCCTCGTATTTACTGCGTACTCCCAGCCAAAAGCGGCTGGCGTGGCACGACCTGCTGATGGTTAAGGAATTTCTGGATACACACCCCGGCTAGGGCCGTTTGGCCGTGGCTGCCGCAGGATGCGGGATATGCGTTAAAATAATCGTTAACGAACCGAAATATCCACAGCGCAATGCGCTGAAATATAAACGAATTGTTAACAAAATGACATTTAACCTTGCTGCTCCAAACCTTATGGGTTATAACAGGCGACCTTATGAATAGAAGCAAGCCATATC
>JAYULW010000014.1:0-23219 GCA_043763155.1 Alphaproteobacteria bacterium
CGGAGGCGGTATATATGCGTCTCCAGCGTGTGCGTGTCCAGCGAAGAATCAATGCCCCACACCTTTTTAAGCAACTGCTCCTTAGAAAGCCCTTCCGCCCCCGCCGCATTAAGGCTTTGAATAATCCCAACTTCTTTATCCGTCAGGTCAAGGCTCACCTGCCCGCGCGCCAGCTGCTTGGGCCGCACCTTCAGCACATACCCCAGCCCCAGCGCCACATCATCGGCCTGTTGCTGCCTGCTTTGCGCAATGTCCGCCAGCAACGAAAGCATTCGCACCGGGCGCGAACGTACATGAATCACCGGGCATGCAAGCTCCGCAGGCGCATCCTCCGTCGTCACCACCAGCGAAACCGCCTCCAACCCCTTAAAATCCGGGGCGATAATACAAGCCAGCTTCAGCTCCGTCTTGACCTGTTCGGCCACACTCTGGGCAAAATCCGCATGGGGGCTGATGATGGCAATCGCTGCGTCAGACATAAAAAATCGTGCAAACCTGATTTCTTTGTTAATTTTTCCCCTTATCTTTAGTATGTATGAGGCCGTTTAGCAAGCCGCAGGAAAGTTTAATGGTGGAAAAACAAGGCAATATCGCAAGCAGCACCATCGCCGCAGAACGCGCGATTGACGAATTGCGCCGCCAGCAAGGCATTATCATCACCGAAAACGATGCGCACGCCATCGCCAACTACCCCGCCGAATTCCTGACCGAAGCCCAGTTCGCAAGCTGGAACAGCGCAGGCGCGCAGCTTCTCATCAGCGCCCCCCGCGCCAAAATGCTGGGCCTCGGCGACACAGCCGTAAAACTCAGCACCACCGGCCTCACCCTTGCACAAGTCCAGGCCTTGGCAGACCCCACCGCCGACCAGTCGCAACTGCCCAAAACAAAAACCACCCCCGCAACCGCCATTGACGCCATGGCGCTCACACTCGCCAAATACGCTTCCCTCCTCCCCGCCCTGCTGCTCATCCCCGCACCCTTGCCCACAACAATAGTATGGGCGAGCCTCAACGCCAGCGACCTCGCGCACTACATCGCCCACCCCGAACTCGACATCATCCAGACCGCCAGCGCCCAGCTGCCGCTTTCCGGCGCCGAAAACACCCGCATCGTAAGCTTCCGCTCCGCGCACGCCACCGCCGTGCATCTGGCCCTCATCATCGGCGAGCCGGGTAAAGCTGCCCCCCTCACCCGCATCCATTCCTCCTGCGTTACCGGCGATATTCTGGGGTCGCTCCGCTGCGATTGCGGCGACCAGCTCAAACTCGCCATGGAACAAATCAGCGCCCACGGCAGCGGCATTCTGGTCTATCTGCATCAGGAAGGCCGCGGCATCGGCATCACCAACAAACTACGCGCCTACGCGCTGCAAGAGCGCGGCATGGACACGTTCGACGCCAACCTCGCGCTAGGCTTCGAAGAAGACGAGCGCAACTTCGCCATCGCCGCCGCTATCTTGAAAAAACTGGGATTCCCCGCCATCCGCATGCTCACCAACAACCCGCAGAAAATGGCCGCCCTGCAAACAGCAGGTATCACGGTAAGCGAACGCGTGCCGCTGGTGGTCGCCACGGGCCGCCACAATCACAGCTACTTAGAGGCCAAGGCAAAAAAGTCCGGCCACCTGCTGTAGCCAAAAAACAGAATCCGCAGTATACGGCAGGAGCGCTTATGCGACGACTAGGCCATTGAGGGCCGCAGTCTGCGTGGCGCTTGAACGCAAATATAATTATTTCTTATCCACGATAGTGAGCAAGTCGCCCTTATCCGCGGCTGCGGCAGCCTTCGCGGCTAATTTATCTGCAGCTGCCTTGGCGTTTTTCTCCGCGTCGGGCCATGCGCAGGAATCTTTTTTCCAGTTGCCCGCTTCAGCGTCCAGGTTCACTTCTTTCCACTTGGGGTGACCCTTTTCGGCAAGGTTCGGCAAATCCTTGCGCAATACTTTGGTCAGCAAGCCCAGCTTTTCGCAGCGGCGCTTATTGCCCCCTTGCGCAAAATCGTAGCTCACCATCACCGCCTGCACCGCAATGGTCGGCACATCGTCGCGCACAAAATTATAATCCGCCTTCGTAATAACCGCAGGCTTATATTCTTCCAGCATCTTGGGATTATCCATCGGCAAAAAATGCACCTGATCAAGCATCGCCGCATATTTCTGGTTTTCCGGAAGCGTCAGGTCTTCAAGATTCTTGAACAGGCGAACGGGCTTCCCACCCACAAAAATCGCCGCGTCCAGCTCGCCCTTCAGCACTGCAACCACGCCCTGCGCAGGTGAAATCTTTTTGGACTCACCCGGCGTTACCCCCATCATCGAAAACAAATTGATCGAGGTCAGCATATTGCCGCTGCCATCTTCACCCACAGCCACTTTTTTGCCCTGCAAATCCATGAACGACTTAATGTCGTTGCGCGCCAGCACATGCACTTCTTCGTTATAAAACGGAAACACCATGCGCAAATTATTCGCCATGCGCACTGATTCAGGGCTTTTCGAGCGGCTCAAAAACCCCAGCACGTCGGACTGCACAATACCAAGCCCGGCATTTTCCGAACTGTTGATGCGCTTAATATTATCAATGGAGCCTTCCGACGTTTTCACGTCAATGCTGATGCCAGCCTTGCCCGCGCTCTGCGCAATATCCTTGGCAAACGCGTAGTAGGTTCCCGTCTTGGGGCCGGAAACGATGGCGATGGAATCATCGGCAGCGGCGGAAAAGCTTGTGAAGCAGGATGCAAAAACGCAAACCGCCATCACAAATAAAGACTTGCAGGACATGATGCCCTCCTAAGAAGAACTCAACTATTACTAATATGAGTTAATATTTATTTATGATGGAAAGTAGTTCGCGACCCGCACTGTTGTCAATATCAGATACGGATTTAATTTCGGTGATTTGCTCATTTTCCAATGGAATACGAGCCATCTGCCCGACAATAGACTCATTTTTTCCCTGAAGGTTAATGGTCTTTCCCTTGCTTTCGTCGGTCATTTTGTCCGCAGCTGGGGCCGGAAGCTGCGCCAAAACCTCGCGTGGCGGCAGCGCCTGGGCATTATTCATGGCCAGGGTCGTGGTTTTGGCTGCGGGCGCGACTTTGGGCGCTGCGGGTTCAATGATCACCGCGTCCTGTTCTTTCGCCGTTACCGAAATCTGCGGCAATAACGTAGCCTTAGCAACCGTTTCGCTGCTGGAAGCCTCGTGCGGCTGCGGCGGAATGGCCGCAAGCAACGCCAGCACAATAGCCCCGCCAATGGCGTAAGGCATTGCGCCAACAACATTTTTTGATTGTTTGGGTGCGGGCTTGCGTGCGTGGCTCGCAGGCAAACGGTGGATCTTCGGCCGGGTAACCGGCATGGGGGAGGTTAAAACTGCGCTCATACACCATAGATTGTAGTAGGTTATCCATTAATACCCAAACTGAAGTAAACATTCAACAGGATTCGTTAGTAAGTTTTGATGATGCATTGCGAAAAACCCCATAATGTTTTATCAACCAAGGAAACCATGAGACATAAGCACATATATGAGTGAATCCCTCGATACCATCTGCTGGCTGCTCGAACACACCAAAAAGCTGGGGGCCGACGCCGCCGACGCCGTGATGTTTGAAAGCACCGATGTCAGCGCCAGCCAGCGCCTGGGCAACCCCGAAGGGCTGGAACGCTCGGAAAACAAGGCCCTGGGCCTGCGCGCCTTCATCGGCCAGCAGCAAGCCATCGTCTCCACGAATGATATTTTGAAGCATTCCCTGACCGAACTGGCCGAACGCGCTGTTTCCATGGCCCGCGCCGCGCCCGCCGATCATGACAGCACCCTCGCCCCCGAAGCCCACCTCGCCCGCGAATTCCGCGAGCTGGACCTCTGCGACAATGCCGAACCCGACATGCAGTGGCTCACCCAGCAGTGCAAAATCGCCGAAGACACCGCCCGCGCCCAACCCGGCATCACCAATTCCGAAGGCGCGGATGCGTATTACGGCCTCTCCCGCATCAGCCTCGCCATACATAACGGCCAGAATCTCGCCTTCTCGCACAGCTACCAGAGCACCCATTTCTCGCTTTCCGTTTCCGTCCTCGCCGGCACCGGCACCGGCATGGAGCGCGATTACGAATTCACCTCCGCCCGCCACCGCCGCGATCTCGCCAGCGCCGAATCCATCGGCAAAACCGCAGGCGAACGCGCGCTCAAACGCCTCAACCCGCGCAAGGCCGCCACCTGCACCGCCCCCGTCATCTTCGACCCCCGCATCAGCCGCACCATGTTGAGCGTACTTTCCGGCGCCATTTCCGGCAGCAGCATCACCCGCGGCTCCAGCTTTTTGAAAGATAGCCTGAACCAGCAAATCTTCCATGAATCCGTGCAAATCATTGACGATCCGCATATGAAATCCGGCCTCGGCTCCAAACCCTTCGATGCCGAAGGCGTGCAAAACGCCCGCCGCGCCATCATTGATGGCGGAACCCTCACCACATGGCTGCTCGATGTGCGCTCTGCCAACAAACTCGGCATGAGCAGCACCGGCCATGCCTCGCGCGGCGTCGCCTCCCCGCCCAGCCCTTCCTCCACCAATCTGTTTATGCAAAACGGAACCCTCACGCCCCAGCAACTCATGGCCGATATTAAAAGCGGCTTCTACGTCACCGAAACATTCGGCATGGGCATCAACACTGTCACCGGGGATTACAGCCAGGGCGCCGCAGGCTTCTGGATCGAAAACGGGGAAATCGCCTACCCCGTGTCGGAAGTCACCATTGCGGGCAACCTGCGCGACATGTTCAAAAACCTGATCCCCGCCAACGACCTCACCTTCCGCTACTCCACCAACGCGCCTACATTGCGCCTCGAAACCATGACCATAGCAGGCACCTAAGTGATCGAGCGGAATTACAAAACCACCCAACTCCTAAAGCGCGTCCTGCACGAACATGTGCTGCCCTACCGCCAGCGCCTCTTCATCGCCATCGCCTGCATGGTCACGGTCGCGGCAACCACCGCGCTGAATGCGTGGATGCTGCAACCCGCCCTCGATAAAATTTTCATTGATCAGGACCGCACCATGCTGGTCATCATCCCCTTCTGCGTGCTGCTGGTAGGCGTGACGGGTGCCGCCGCCAATTACGGCAACATCATCTGCATGCGCTATCTCGGCCAGCGCATCACCTCCGACATGCAGATCCGCCTGTTCAAGCACCTCATGACGAGCGACATCGGCCTGTTCCAGTCCCACTCCTCCAGCCGCCTCATTTCGCGCTTCACCAACGACATCACGCTCATGCGCAACGCCTTCTCCAGCGTACTCACTTCGCTTACCAAAGAATCCCTCACCATGGTGTTCCTGATTGGCGTGATGATCTACCAGAATTACCGCATGGCAGGCCTCGCCATGCCCATTTTCTTATTCGCAATCTATCCCCTCATCCGCCTCGGCAAGAACCTGCGCAAACTCTCCCGCCGCACCCAGGCGCAATTGGGCGATTTCACCTCCGTCCTCGACGAAGCCTTCCAGGGCGTGCGCACGGTAAAATCCTACAACCGCGAAGAATACGAAATCGCCCGCGCCACCACGCTGGTCGAAAGCCTTTTCACCCTCTATTTCCGCGCCGCCCGCGCCCAGGCCGCCGCAACCCCCATGATGGAAACCATGAGCGCCATCTCCATCGCAACCGTCATCTGGTACGGCGGCTTTCAGGTGCTGAACCACCAGATCACCACCGGCGCGTTCTTCTCCTTCATCGCCGCCTTCTTCATGGCCTACAAGCCCGTGCGCTCCATGACCGGCATGAACGGCACACTGCAGGAAGGCCTCGCCGCCGCTTCACGTTTATTCGATGTCATAGACACACCCGCAACCATCACCGACAAGCCAAACGCCAAGCCGCTGGACATCGCGCACGGCCACATCACCTACGATCATGTATCTTTCCAATACGGCGAAAACACCGCAGGCGTAAGTGGCATTTCGCTCGATATTCCCGCAGGCAAAAAAGTAGCGCTCGTCGGCCTCTCCGGTGGCGGAAAATCCACCCTCATGAACCTGCTCCTGCGCTTTTATGACGTAAACGCCGGAAGCATTTCCATTGATGGGCAGGACATCCGCGACGTAACCCAATCCTCGCTTCGCGCCGCCATGTCTTTTGTACCGCAAGAGTCCATGCTGTTCGACGACACCATCCGCGCCAACATCGCCTATGGACGCTTTGACGCGACCGACGAAGAAATTTTTGAAGCGGCACGGAACGCCGCCGCCCACGATTTCATCACCGACATGAAAGAGGGCTACGACACCGTCATCGGCTCCCACGGCATTCGCCTTTCCGGTGGCCAGCGCCAGCGCATCGCCATCGCCCGCGCCATGCTGAAAAACGCACCTATTTTACTTTTGGATGAAGCCACCTCCGCCCTCGACAACGAATCCGAGCGCTCCATCCAGCAAGCGCTCGCAACCCTCATGCAGGGCCGCACCACGCTGGTCATCGCCCACCGCCTCAGCACCATCGCCGGGGCGGATGTGATTTACGTGGTCGAAGCGGGCCACATCATCGAAAGCGGCAGCCACCAGAGCCTGATGAACCAAAAAGGCAAATACCACCAGCTTTATTCGCAAGGCTTCGACATGGAGCAAGTGGGCTAGCATGGCGTCGTTCGGGAAAAAATTCCTAAAACACCCCCGCACCCAATCCGCCATCAGCTGGCTGCTCGCGCAATATATCCGTTTCGTTTATTACACCAGCATCAAAACCCGCGACATCCACCCCGACGCCCTGCCCTATCTGCACGGCGAGCAAAACGCCATCTTCGCCTTCTGGCATGGCCGCATGATGATGTGCCCCACCCTCGAACCAAAGGGGCGCAAGATGCACGTCCTCATCTCCTTTCACCGCGACGGATTACTCATCTCCAAAGTCATCAGTCATTTCGGCGAGGCAACCATCAGCGGCTCCAGCAGCAAAGGCGGCACTCAGGCGGTCAAAGACATGCTGCGTGCGTTAAAGGCTGGCGACAACGTCTCCATCACCCCCGACGGTCCGCGCGGCCCCTTCCAAACCGCCGAAAAAGGAAGCGTCACCATCGCCAAAATCAGCGGCAAGCCCATTATCCCCGCCACCTTTGCAGCCAGCCGCCACCGCCGCTTCAAAAGCTGGGACCGTTTCATGCTGGCCCTGCCCTTTGGCCGCATAGTGTTTTGCGTTGGCGCACCAATTAGTGTATCAAAGGATACGGACGAAACCGCCCATGAACAGGTAAGGCTCATGATCGAAAACGCCATGAACGCACTGGTGGAAAAAGCCGACAGCCTCGCAGGCGTGCATGTCTAGCTACCGCCTGCTCTCATACGCCATCTCGCCCCTCATGCCGCTTTGGCTGCGCTACCGCGCATCCAAAGGCAAGGAAGACAAAGCACGCCTGAAAGAGCGCTTCGGCATCACCGCATACCCCCGCCCCAAAGGCACATTGCTATGGCTGCATGCCGCAAGCGTCGGCGAAGCAACCTCCGTGTTGCTGCTGGTAAACAAAATCCGCGAAACCGTGCCCGGCCTGCATATCCTCCTCACCACCGGCACCGTCACCTCCGCCCGCCTCATGCAGCAGCGCCTGCCGCCCGGCGCCATCCACCAATACGTGCCCATAGACACGCCCAAAGCCACCGAGCGCTTCATCAGCCACTGGCACCCCGACCTCGCCTTCTGGGTCGAATCCGAATTCTGGCCCAACCTGATTGCCAAAGCCGACGAATACGAATGCTTCATGGGCATCATCAACGCCCGCATGTCCGAGCGCTCGTTTGAAGGCTGGAAAAAACGCCCCGCCCTGATCAATAATTTACTGAAGCGCTTCAACCTCATCTTCGCCCAAAGCGAATCCGACGGCAAACGCCTGGAAGCGTTAGGCGCATCCGACGTCATGTGCCTTGGCAACCTGAAATACGACGCCCCCCTGCTCCCCTGCGACGAAGGCGAATTGCTGCGCCTGCAAAAACTCATCGCAGGCCGCCCGGTCTGGCTTGCCGCCAGCACCCACGCAGGCGAAGACGAAATGATCGCCACCGCCCACCAGCTCTTAAGCGCCACCCGCCCCAACCTGCTCACCGTCATCGTCCCCCGCCACGCCGACCGGGGCGCGGCCATCGCAACCTCTTTAGGCAAGCAATGGAAAGTCTCCCAGCGCTCCCAGAATAAATCGCCCACGCCGGACGTCCAGATCTACATCGCCGACACCATGGGCGAGCTGGGCTTGTTTTACCGCCTGTGCGAAATCGTGTTCATGGGCGGCTCGCTCGTTCCCCATGGCGGCCAGAACCCGCTGGAGCCAGCCCGCCTCGCCTGCGCCATCGCCAGCGGCCCCCACACCCATAATTTCGCCGACATGTACCACGACATGGAAGCCGCAAAGCTCGTCCTTCGCGCAACCTCCCCCCACAATCTGGCCGCCACCATTGACCAGTTGCTGAACAACGCAAGCATGCGCAATCTCATGCAAAGCGAAGCCAAAAAATGGGTCGAAGCCAAAAGCGGCACCGCCGAGCGCCTGATGGTGTATCTGGAGCCGCTCCTGCAACCACGGAAAGGCAAGGCATGAAAACGCCCGCCTTCTGGCAGCATAAATCCCTGCTCTCCACCCTGCTGCTGCCAGTGGCATACCTGTACGATACTGTAAGCACCCTGAAGCGCATCAAAACCGCGCCCGTCACCTTACCCATTCCCGTAATTTGCATCGGCAACGCAACCGCAGGCGGCGCGGGCAAAACACCCGTCGCCCTTTATTTCGGCGCGCGCCTGAAATCCCTGAACGTCAATGCCTTCTACCTCACCCGCGGCTACGGCGGCAGCATGAACGGCCCGGTGCGCGTAAATCCCGCCAAACACACCGCCGCAATGGTCGGCGACGAACCGCTATTACTCGCGCAAATCCTCCCCACCATCAAATGCGCCGACCGCTTAGCCGGTGCAAAACTCGCCCTCAAGCAAGGCGCCGAAGCCATCATCATGGACGACGGCTTCCAGAACAACGCCCTGCACAAGCATTTAAGCGTGCTGGTCATTGATGGCCGCACCGCCTTTGGCAATGGCCGCGTCATCCCCGCAGGTCCTTTGCGTGAAAGCGTGGCATCCGCGCTGAACCGCTCCCACATCATCGTCACCATGAACAGAACCACGCGCATCCCGCCGCTGCCAAAAGAAAAGCCCACCTTCGCCGCCACCACTTTCCCCAAAGAAGGCGCCATGTTCAAAGGCAAACGGCTCTATGCTTTTTGCGGCCTCGCCTACCCCGAAAAATTCTTTGAGATGCTGAGCGCGCTCGGCCCCAAACTCATGGGCACCAAATCCTTCCCCGACCACCACCCGTATAGCAACGCCGAACTCAACGCCCTCATCCGCGCCTCCAACGCCGAAAAAGCCGTACTCGTCACCACTGCCAAAGACCTGATGCGCGTACCGCCCGATTTGCGCGATTGCATGATCGCCATGGAGCTGGAGCTGGAAATGGAAAACGAGCGCGGCCTCGACCATATCCTGAATTACATCCTGGGCCGCGAAGAAGTCGTACTGGAAGAACCCCCGGAAAATCCAGAAGCCGGGCAGCCATGAAGCACCGCATCGAAGCCGCGGCCCTGCATCTGTTATTTACAGGTTTCCGCCATTTGCCGCTGGATGTGGCGTCCTTCATCGGCGGCCTGATGGGCCGCAGCATCGGCCCCTTCCTGTCCGCGCATAAAACCGCCAAGAAAAACCTGAAAATGATTTTCCCCGACATGAAAATCGAGCAGCGCCAGAAAATCCTCGCCGCCATGTGGGACAATCTGGGCCGCGTCGCAGGCGAACTTCCCCACCTTCCCGGCAAAGCCCTTGCCAGCCGCGTCACCATCGTCGGCCGCGACAATATCCCGCAAGGCGCTGCATGTATTTCTTTCTCCGGTCATTTAGGAAACTGGGAACTCACCTACCCCATAGCCCACGCGCACGGCCTGCCTGTAACCCTCATTTACCGCGAAGCGAATAATCCCCTCGTCGAAAAAATGATCCGCGACATCCGCGCCACCCAATCACCCGATTTATTGCCCAAAGGCCCCAAAGGCTCCTTCAAGCTGGTGCGCGCCCTCAAGCGCGGTCATTCCCTCGCCATGCTGATTGACCAGAAAATGAACGACGGCATCGAGGTTCCCTTCTTCGGACGCCCCGCCATGACCGCGCCCGCACTCGCCGAATTCGCGCTGCGCTACGACCTGCCGCTCATCCCCGTCCGCGTGGTCAGGAAAGGCGGCGCCCACTTCAACGCCGAAGTATTGCCCGCCCTGCACTATGAAAAAACCGGCGACCACGAAAAAGACGTGCTGGCCATCATGACCAAGGTAAACGAAATCATTGAATCATGGGTGCGTGAATACCCCGAACAATGGTTCTGGGTCCATAAGCGCTGGCCGAAAACAGAAAAATAATCACGCTAGCGCGCCGCAAATAAAGCCTTTTGCCGAGAACCGGCACGGAGCGTACATAAGTACGTGAGTACCGGAAGCGCAGGCAGAAGGCTTTAGTTGCAAGTGATAGTAGTGATTCGTTTCTGTTTTAAGGACGCGAAATAATTTCGCCGTCTTTGAATACGAGGGTGAGTTCTTTTTCCGCTTTCGCAGCCGCCACGCTGCTGATCACATGCCCTTGCGCATTCTTCACCAACGCAAACCCGCGCTCCAGCACCCGCTGGTAATTCAAATTCTCCAGCTGTTGCACCACGTGCAAAAGTTTTTCTTCCCGCCGCTCCGCATAGCGCGCAAATGCCTGCGCCAGCCGCTGTTGCAATTCTTCCACCCGCGCAGCCGTTTTGGTCATATCTCCCATCAGCGCCTGCGGACGAAGCCCGGCGGATGCCAGCGCAAGGGCCTGCTCCTTACGCTGCAAATTCGCAGGCAGCGCTGTCGTTAGCCGCTCGCTCCAGTCATCCAGCCGCTGCGTCGCCGTCTGCAACAATTGCGCCGGCTTGGGCAAACCCCGCGCCAGTGCCTCCAGCATATCGCCGCGCTGCGAAAGCGTCCGCACCATGCAGCCCGAAAGCCGCGCATCCAGCTGCTTGATCCCCAGCCATAATTCCTCGCGCACCGGCACCGCCATTTCTGCCGCCGCCGTAGGCGTGGGCGCGCGCTTGTCGGACGCATAATCAATCAGCGTCGTATCCGTCTCATGCCCCACCGCCGAAATCAGCGGAATGCCTGAATTCGCTGCCGCCCGCACCACGATCTCTTCGTTGAACGCCCACAAATCTTCAATCGAGCCGCCCCCACGCGCCACAATCAGCACATCCGGCTTTTGCGCATGCCCGTCCGGCAGCGCGTTAAACCCGGCAATAGCCTTCGCCACCTGCTCCGCCGCGCCCTCGCCCTGCACCGCCACCGGCCACACAATCACATGCACCGGAAATCGGTCGCCGATACGGTGCAAAATATCGCGTATCACCGCCCCCGTAGGCGATGTCACCACCCCCACCACGCGCGGCAAAAACGGTATCGCCTTCTTGCGCTTGGCGTCAAACAACCCTTCTTCTTCCAGCGCTTTTTTGCGCTTCTCCAGCACCGCCATCAGCGCGCCCGCGCCCGCAGGCTCCATATGCTCGATCACCACCTGGTACTTGGAACGCCCCGGATAGGTCGTAACCTTGCCGCTGCCAATCACCTCCAGCCCGTCTTCAGGCCGGAAACCCAGCTTAGACACATTGCCCTTCCAGCAAACGGCGTCAATACAGGCATTTTCGTCCTTCAGCGTAAAATACGCATGTCCCGAAGAATGCAGCTTAAATCCCGATATTTCCCCCCGTATGCGCACCACCCCGAAACGCTCTTCCACCGTGCGTTTGATAGACTGCGACACCTCGCTGACCGTATAGATCGGCTGGTTATGATTGAAGTTTGGGGCGGTTTCGGGCATAGAAGGGCTCATAACGCAAACATTAGAGGAAAAATCCGCAAATGGCAAAAGTTCTGGTAATTGGCTCCGGTGGCCGCGAACATGCCCTGTGCTGGCGCTTAAAGCAGGCCGCATCGGTAGATAAAGTCTATTGCGCCCCCGGCAATGGAGGCATCTCGCAGGATGTGGAATGCGTTATCCTGGGAAGCCATGCCGACATCGTCACCTTCTGCGAAGAAAACCATATCGGCCTCGTCGTCATCGGCCCGGAGCAACCCTTGGTAGAAGGCCTCGCCGACGCGCTCGAAGCCGCAGGCATTCCCGCCTTCGGCCCCAGCGCCAAAGCCGCCCAGCTCGAAGGCTCAAAGGGCTACATGAAAAACATCTGCCAGAAATACAACATCCCCACCGCCGCCTACGGCTATTTCCATAACGCCGAAGAAGCCCACGCATTCCTCAAAACCCAATCCGCCCCCATCGTGGTCAAAGCCGATGGCTTGGCCGCTGGCAAAGGCGTCATCATCGCCGAAACCATGCAGCAAGCCGCCGAAGCGGTGGATGCCATGTTCAGCGGCCAGTTCGGCGAATCCGGCAAAGCCGTCGTCATCGAAGAATTCATGCAAGGTCCAGAGGTCAGCTATTTCGCCCTCACCGACGGCCAGACCGCCATCGAGTTCGGCTACGCCCAAGACCACAAGCGCGTAGGCGACGGCGACACCGGTCCCAACACCGGCGGCATGGGCGCATACTCGCCCCCCTCCGTCATGACCGATGCTTTGCGCAAACAAGTCATGGAAACCATCATCCTGCCCACCGTTGCCGCCATGCAAGCCGAAGGCGCCCCCTTCAAAGGCGTACTGTTCGCAGGCCTGATGCTCACGAAGGACGGCCCCAAATTGCTGGAATACAATGTCCGCTTCGGCGACCCCGAAACCCAAAGCCTGATGATGCGCTTCAACGCCGATTTGTATCAGGCGCTCCTCGCCTGCAGCACCGGCCGCCTAAGCAAAGCCCCTATCAGCTTCACCAATGATGCCGCCGTCTGCGTCGTCATGGCCGCCAACGGCTACCCCGGCAACTACGACAAAAACACCCCCATCCGCGGCCTTGAAAAAGCTGCGAATATTAAGGGAGCCAAAGTGTTCCACGCCGGAACCGCTGCTAAAGACGGCGCAATCCTCGCCACCGGCGGGCGCGTGCTGGGCGTAACGGCCCTCGGCCCCACCATCGCCGAAGCACAGGCCAAGGCGTATGAAACGGTAGACGCCATCCACTGGCCCGACGGCTTCTGCCGCCGCGACATCGCATGGCAAGAGGTCAATGCTGGGTAAATGGCGTGTGCTTATCGTTGTATCGCTTCAGCAGCGCATCGTAATCGCCGAGGTTAAACCTCACGATTTCCCTGAGCCGTTCCGGATCCCATAAATCGCCGGAAATAATCAGCCGCAGCTTCACGTAATACGCAGCCAGATCCGGGTCCATCTGGCTCACATCACCCGTTTCCTGCGCATGCATGTAGCCCTCCGGCATCTCGCGCGGCAAATTGCCCATGGACGAAAGATACGGATACTTGATCGGCAACCGCGCAATCAACGCATCGGCAATCCCGATATGGTCAATGATTTTCATTTGGCGCGGCATCACATACCCCCAGATCCCAATAGACCCGGCCTCTATCACCGGCACGGTATAAGGCTGCGCGCGCGGCTGCGGCGGGCCATGTAGCCCAAGCAGGTATTTCGGGAAGGTATTAAACACAATCTCCGCTGGCGGACCCACCCCGTAGAAACATTCAACCGGGCATACATCCAGCACATCTTTCCATGTCGGGTAAAAGCACCACAGCAGCGCCACAAAACACGTCCACCGCTCTACCCATTTCGGCGGCGAGCGAAACGCGCATACCCCAAGCAGCACCCACGCCGACGCAAGCATGGGAAGCGTAGACAGCCGCCCCGTCAGGTACGTGCCCCCCACCCAATAAACATACAGGCTGTAAGCCAGCACACCAAGCCCCACCGCGCACATTATGCCCGCTTTTTGGTGGCCTTTGCGTAAGTAGCGCCACCCCAGCGGCAGGCTGCCAAGGCTCGCCCCCACAATAAGCACAGCCGAAACCGGGCTAAGCAGCAGCATGTTATAATAATACCCAAGCCCCATCCTTAAATAGTAGCTTTCGTCCGCGCCCGTCTGCAATTTGGCATAGCGCGTATTGGGGGAAAACATTCCGAAATAAAACACGCTGAACAACTCCCATGCCACCAGCGGCAACATGCCCAGCAAAATCTGGCGCACGCCCACTTCGCGCCTGCGCGATGCCAGCAGGAACAGCCATATGGGTGCATAAAACACCAGCGTGTCCAGCCTCGTCACCGCGCTCAGGCTGGTAAGCACGCTTAACCAGAACCAGGAATATTTCCCCGGCGCTCGCCACAGCACAAACCCAAAGCCCGCAAAAATCACATGCAGCAACGGATTTTCAAATCCCGAAGCGCTAAACAGCACATAGGGCCAGCAGAAAAACAGCGGCATAATGAATGCGCATGCCGCCGCGCGCCGCGACGGCGAAAACGTGCGCAGCACCAGCCAGAAAACGCCGCCTGTACACACCAGCGAAATCATCAGTGTCACAAGGTAAATATCGCGCCACACCGCATAAAACGGCACATGGATCAGCATCCATAGCGGGTGCGTGAACACCTGCACGCGCTCGTCCAGGTTCCAGCGCATCCCCTCGCCATGCACAATATTATCCACCACCCGGAAGGTGATGTAGCTGTCCTCTTGCGCCGTAGCGTCGTACAGCACATGGCAAAAAAACAGAAGTAGCAGCGCCGGAATCAGCAAGCGCGGCATCCAGTTTTTAAGAAGGCTCATGCTCGATCCAGTACCGCTTGACCAGTGGCATCTGCGCAAGCGTAAACGCCATGGTGAGCGTAAACATGCCGAACACTTTAAAATTCACCCAGAAATCCGTAGAGAAATTACGCCAGATCACTTCATTGAGTGCCGCAAGAAACAGGAAAAACACGCCCCACCGCCACGAAAGCTTGCGCCATCCTTCGTCTTCAAGCGAAAGCGCGTGGCCCAGCACATATTTGAAGGTGGCTTTGCGGAAATACAATCCGCCCAGCAGCACCGCCGCAAACATCGCGTTCACCACCGTCGGTTTGATCTTGATATAATAGTCATCATGCAAGAAAAGCGTGAGTCCGCCCAGCAGCGTCACCGCCACGCCGGAAATAAGCGGCATCAGCGCAATCTTTCTTTCATACACATACACCAGCACCAGCGCCACCAGCGTAAGCGCAATCAGCACAGCCGTAGCAACCGCCAGCCCCGCCACCTTATTGACAATAAAAAACCCCAATAAGGGCGTAAAATCAACAAGTAACCTAAGATTGCTATTCACGCGCTAACCCGCACTTTTTAAGGCTTTTCCAATACACTGTTAACCAACCTATAAGAAATATGCTTTATAAACAATAAGGTGAGTATTGCATAGTTGCCACCACCCCTTGGTGTGTTAGAGTGTGTATGCTATAGTCCGAGCCCGCATTAATGAAAAGAAAAATAAGGAAGTTCTCTTGGAAACATCTGTGCTGATTGTCGAAGACGAAGCCGCCATCGTGACCCTGCTGCGTTACAATCTGGAACGCGAAGGATTCCGGGTTTACAGCACCGGCGACGGCGAAGAAGCCGTAGGCATGGTCAAAGACTATAAGCCCGACATCATCGTACTCGACTGGATGCTCCCCTCCATGTCCGGCGTAGAGATCTGCAAACAGCTCCGCTGGAACCCCGACACCAAAGCCATCCCCATCATCATGCTTTCCGCCCGTGGCGAAGAAGGCGACCGCATCCGCGGCCTCGACGCCGGTGCTGATGATTATATTGTAAAGCCTTTCTCGCCCGCCGAACTCGTGGCCCGTATCCGCGCCGTGTTCCGCCGATTCCGCCCGGCCCTGTCTGAAAAGACACTGGCCTTCGCAGGCATCAAAATGGACGTCTCCGCGCACAAAGTCACCCGCGACAGCGTGGAAATTCACTTAAGCCCCACCGAGTTCAGCCTGCTGCGTTATTTGCTCGAACATCCCGGCCGCGTATTCTCCCGCGAACAACTCCTCGATGCTGTTTGGGGCCATGATATTTACGTGGAACTGCGCACCGTGGACGTGCATGTCCGCCGCCTGCGCAAAGGCCTCGATTATGATGGCAAGCAGCTCGACATGATTCGCACCGTGCGCTCCGCGGGCTACGCCCTCGAAGAAAACGCCGGCACCGAAACCTTCGAAGAAGCCGCTAAATAATCAACGCAGAAGCGCAAGCAATGCGGGCGTGTCCAGCCGGTAATCGGCCTGCTCCCACGCGTGTTCCAGCCGCTTAAGCTGTTCGCCCATTTCCTTGCCCGGAACAATTCCCCGCGCAATTAAATCATCGCCCGTTACTGGAAACACCGGAATCTCCCAACTGCCCGCAAGCTTTAGCATAGCCCGGTACGGCGAACTTGTATCAATAGCCGAATCCCCCGCCGCCCAGCTCAGCAGCACCAGCGCCACAAATAATTCCCCGTCCAGGAGCCGCAGCAATTTCTTCTGCACAGCAAGCGGCGCATCCAGCGGCAAATCATCCTTATAGCGCAGCAGCAACCGCAAGGTTTTCTCAATCCGGTTAGAAAGCCGCAAGCGGTCCGCAAGCGGCGCAAGCATCGCCCCTTGCCCCCACACAAACCCCGCAAGGCGGAACCCAACAGGCATCGCAAGCCCCGTAAGCTGCTCCACCCGGTCCAGCCGCGCAAACATGCCAACATCGGTCGCCGCAAACGAAAGCGCCGCACTTAAAATCCCGCGCTCACGCATGAGCGCCAGCACGTCACTCGCGCTCGGCGCACCCAGCAATTTCAAAAGCTCCGCCTGCACCCGCTCACCCGAAAGCACATCCATATACGGTGTAGCCTGCGCACAAGCCGCAACCGCAGTTGCATCCGCCTCGCCCTGCCCGTAATACGCATAAAACCGGAAGAACCGCAGAACCCGCAAATAATCTTCCGCAATGCGCGACGCCGCATCGCCAATAAACAATACCCGGCCCGCCCGCGCATCCGCCTCGCCGCCAAAATAATCGAACAGCTCGCCCTGTGTGGAAAGATACATCGCATTCATCGTGAAATCGCGCCGCGCCGCATCTTCGCGCCAGTCTTGCGTAAAGCTCACCTGCGCGTGCCGCCCGTCGCACGCCACATCGTTGCGCAGCGTCGTAATCTCAAAATGCTTATCCTCGATCACCGCCGTAATCGTGCCATGCGCAATCCCCGTCGGCACCACCAATATATGCGAAAGCGTGAGCAGCTCGGTGAGTTCCTCCGGCGTAAGCGTCGTTGCCGCATCCACATCCTTCACCGGAATGCATAAGAGCGCGTCGCGCACCGCCCCACCCACAAACCGCAATGAACTGGCCTGCGCCCCAAATGCCTTAATCAGCGCTTGCGTTTGCGGCCAGCGCAGCCATTCCGGATACAGCACATTATTCACGGTACTTCCTTTATAACGCCGGGAACCATCACCCCGTTTTCCATATGCGGCGGCACATACGTACCCTTATGCCCATCAATACTCGCACCTAAAAATAAAAAACACCCAAACGCCGCCGCAAGCGTTGCAACCACCAGCCAATACCACGGCCCTTCACGAAACAGCGGCTTCGCCTGCCCTGCTTTTTGCGCGCGCTTCCCTACCACGCGCAGCCAAACCACATACACCAGCAGCGGTATCAGCACCGGCCAGAATCGAAATAAAAACAGCCCCATGGTTTTCCCCTTACAACGGCAGCATAATAATCACGCGCAATCCTGCCTGCGGCGAACGGTCCAGCGAAATCCGCCCCCCATGCGCCAGCACAATATCCCGCGCAATCGAAAGCCCCAGCCCCACACCGCCGGTTTTGATATTGCGTGAAGGATCAAGGCGGCTAAACGGCTTGAACACTTCTTCGTATTTTTCCGGCGGAATCCCCGGCCCGTCATCATCCATCACCAGCTCGCAAAACTTATCCCGCGAGCGCATGGAGATGTCGCACAGCGTGCCGTAGCGCAGCGCATTATCCACCACATTATGCAAAACCCGCCGAAGCGCGCTCACGCGAATATCGAGGTTCGCATCATCGCCCTGCGCCAGCACCACCTTTGCCCCCAGCCGCTGGTAATCGCTCACCACATCTTCCAGCAACCCGCGCAAGCTCACCCGCACCGGTTCCTCGCGGCCTTCGCCGCGCGCGAATGTCAGGTATTCTTCAATCATATGCTCCATCTGCTGCACATCGTCGCCCAGCTCGCGGATGGATTCGCGCGTTGCCTCGTCGCCCGGAAGCATCGCTAATTCCAGCTTCATGCGCGTAAGCGGCGTGCGCAAATCATGGCTGATGCCCGCAAGCATTTCCGTGCGTGTGCGCAACTGGCGCTTAATGCGCTCGCGCATCACGATGAAAGCCCGCGCCGCCTTTTTCACTTCCGAAGCCCCATGCGGCCTGAACCCCGGCATATCCACACCCCGCCCAAAATTATCCGCCGCCTCCGCCAGCCTGCGGATAGGGCGTATTTGATTACGCAAAAACAGCACCGCAATCAGCAGGAACACGAACGAAACCCCCATCATCCACACCACGAACAAATACGTGGTGCGGCTCTCCAGCCGCTTCACCGAAGTCTCCAGCCGCATCACCCGGTCGGAAAGCAGCACCCGCACCTCAATCGTGCCGCCATCCTGTGTCCTGCGCACCGTAAACGGCTCCTGCACCACCACCTGCAACCGCTGCTGGAATTCCGGAAATTCGTCACCGCCCACAATCAGGCTGAAACTGTTCTTGTCGTCGAAATACACCTGATTGCCCGTAGACAACACAAAGTCCGAAAGCACATCGCCCATTTCATCGGGCGTTGCTTTTTTGAAGCGCTGCACAAAAAACGCCATCTCGCCCGCAAGCGTGTTGGAAATATGGCGCGTCACATTGTCCCAGTGCCGGTCGAAAAACACATACGCCATCACCAGCTGGATCAAAACCGTGGGCAGCACTAAAATCAGCAACACCCGGCCAAACAAACTCTTAGGCAAAAAGCGCTTCCCGATCATGCGCCCCCCTTATCGGCATACAAAACGTAGCCTGCGCCGCGCACCGTCTGCAAATGCATGGGCCGCCCTTCGCTTTCTTCAATCTTTTTGCGTAAGCGCGTAATCTGCACATCCACCGCCCGCTCATTACCCACCCCCGGCATCAGCTTCGCCAGCTCCTCACGCGCAACCGGCTTTCCAGCATGCTCCGCCAGGAGCTTTAAAATCGCCATTTCGCCAGAGGTCAACGACACGTTTTCTTCAGCCCGCCGCAACTGCGACAGCCCGAAATCAAAATAAAATTCGCCAAACGTCACATGCCCCGGCTTGGGTTTTTCCAGCACATTGCGCCGCAGAATCGCTTTAATGCGCAAGACCAGCTCCTTCGGCTCAAAAGGCTTCACCATGTAATCCTGTGCACCGCCTTCCAGCCCGCGCACCCGGTCTTCGGCCTCGCCCATCGCCGAAAGCATCAGCACATTGCCCTTATCTTTTTCAGGCAAAGAGATCAGCATATCCACGCCCGATTCCCCCGGCATCATCACGTCCAGCACGGTCAGGTCAAAAGCAAACCAGCTCATCATGCGCCGGGCTTCCGCAGCGTCTGCCGCCGCCGTCACCATAAATCCCTGCTCGCGCAAATATTTCTTGAGCAGCGCGCGCAGGCGGTCATCGTCGTCCACTACCAGAATATGCGCTTTGTCCTCAGCCATTACCGTTTCCGTCGCAAAAGAATATAATACGCCCCCGACCCGCCATGCTTGGGCTTGGCCACATCGCACGCCAGCACCAGCGGCCGCAAGCTTGGCTCGGCCAGCCACCCCGGCAATGCCTCGCGCAATACCCCGCGCGACTCGTCGCCATTGGCATTCTTCATCCCCTTGCCGGTAATGGCAAGCAGGCATCGGCTGCCGCGCTGCCAATGCGAATGAATAAATGCGCTCACCGCATGGTGCGCCTTCTCGCGGCTCATGCCGTGCAAATCCACCACCCCGTCAATCGCCGTTTCGCCTTTTTTGAACCGGTCCGCCGTATTGCGGTCAATGCCCGCATACGCCCCCAGCATCAAAGGCGCTGCAATCACTTCCTCGCGAAAAAACGGCATTTCCATGCGCGGCTGCGAAACGACAGGCCGCACATTCGGAAGCATCGTTTCCATAATCCGCCGGCTTTCAAAACGTATGTCGTGCTGCGTCACCGTTTGCCACAGCTGCAGCTCCTCCTGCGTAAGCACCCGCCGCCTCATACCACTGCCCGCCCCAGCACCCGCATGCCATATCCTTTATTTGGTCGCGTCGGTAGACGCCATCTGGTCGGTGATTTCTTTCGGGATCAGCAAACTATACACACCGCGCCCTTTCATAAACCCGGCCATATATTCTGCATCCGGCCCGCCACCGAAAAATACGTCGCCGCGCACCGGCCCCCTGATGGCCCCGCCCGTATCCTGCGCAATCATCACGCGGTGAAAGCGCACCGGGTTGGGGCTGTTCTGAAACCCCGGCAAATCCGTTTCCAGAAACAGCGGCAACCCATAAGGAATATATTTCGCATCCACCGCCATCGAACGTTGCGGCGTAAGCACCACGCCCACCGCACCCACCGGCCCGGCCTGCTGCAAACGCTTAAAAAACACATACGACGGATTGCGTTCCATCATCTGCATCGCTTGGTCGGGATGGTCATACAGCCATTGGCGCAGCGTGAAGAAATTGATCTGGTCCTTGGGCAAATACCCTTCGTCACCCATGATTTTACCCAGCGACACATACTCGTAGCCGTTCTGCCCCGCATAGCCCACCAGCACTTCCTGCCCGTCGGGCAGGCGCACGCGCCCGCTGCCCTGAATCTGCATGAAGAACAGCATCACCGGGTCATCCACCCAGAACAGCTCAAGCTTCCTGCCCGCCAGCGCCCCGTGGTTGATTTCGGCGTGGCTGTAATATTGCTGGCCTTTACGCAAATCCGGCGGCGCCAGGTACAGCGGGTATTTATAATCGCCCGTTTTTTTGGTCGAGCCATACAGCGTCGGCTCGTAATAGCCAGTGAACAACCCCTTGTCCTTGCCGTTATTCAGCACCCGGTACGGCTGGAAGCGGCGCTCGAAAAATGCCTGCGCCGCGCCCGCATCACCGGGCATAATGCCCTGCGCTTCCGCGCAAATAGACTGCCACACCTTCTGCGGAATCACGATGCTGCTCCCCGACGTGCGCGACCGTGGCTTGTTGGCCAGCACCGGGCAGGAGCTTACGAAAACCGCCAGCGCCTCGGCGTGGTTTTCCTGCGTCCAGCCGTCAAGCTGGTCAAAGGTAAGGGGTGCGGATTCGAAATGATCTGCCTTGCCGGCACAAGCCGTACACCACAAAAGCAGGGCGACGGATAGAAAACGGCGCATCAGGTTTCGACGACTTTCCAGTTGGGGTTTTTGGAGGTCACATCGCGCTCGAAGCTCCAGTGATCGTCAATGGCATGCACCAAAGACGCATCGCCATCCACGATTTCGCCCGCGGCGTTGCGCGTAACCATCACCTGCTCGCTCGCGATATGGGCCGTGATCCGCGCAATATTGCCAATGAGTTCCGCATGCGTAATATCTTGCGCTTTGGCGGAAATCAGTGTGGTCTCGCTCTTGTTTTCCTGTGCCTCATGCTCGGCCAGCGCGTCTTTGAATTGCTGGAATACATGGGTATCCAGCAAAAATTTCAGCGTGTCGCGGTCGCCCTTGGCAAATGCGTCGAACACCATTTCATATGCGCCCTTCGCGCCTTCAAGGAAGTGCGTGGCAAGGAATTCGGGGTCTTTGGCCTTGATCGCGGCAATGGCTGCAATCACCTGCTCGTCCTTTACCTTGGTCATATAAAGGTCTGGCTCGGCCTTGGGCTTAGCCTTCACCGCTTTGTCTTCAAGCTGCACAATGGTTTGGCGCTCAAGCGCGGGCGTTGCGGGCTTGTTGAAATAGCTGGGATTATCGTTGCCGATTTTGTCGCCCAGCACGCTTCGCAGGCGCAGCAGGATAAACCCGGCGACCAGCGCCATAATAACTATATCGGCGTAAGGGATACCGTCGGACATAATGCAGTGTTCACCTGTATGTGTTTCAGTTCAAAAAAGAATGGCCATGAGGGTTTTTTTGTATATGTTTCATGGTCACGGCACACACCATAATTAAAATTTTGACGCGAAGGAACATAATAATGAGCACCAGCACGCAAGGAGCCCCAACCGCAGCCCAGAGCTTCGCCGTGAAAGGCCAGTACATTAAAGACCTGTCCTTCGAAAACCCCCACGCCCCCCAAAGCCTGATGGCAGCCACTGGCCGCCCCGCGATTGACGTAAACGTGGACCTGAAGGCCCAGAAGCTTCAGGACAACACCTATGAGATGACGCTGCACATCGCCGCGCGCGCCACCGCCGAAGGCAATACCCTCTTTTTAGTTGATTTAGCCTATGCCGGTATCTTTCAGGTCGCAAACGTCGCACCGGAGCATATCGAGGCTTTAATCCTTATTGATTGCCCGTTTGTGCTGTTTCCGTTCGCCCGCCGCGTCATCGCCGACGTAACCCGTGACGGCGGCTTCCCCCCGCTCATGCTCGATCCTATTGATTTCCATGCCCTGTATTTGCAGAACCGTCAGAAGCTCGAAGCAGGGGCTGCTACTGCTTAATTGCCTGAGCTTGCGGCAAAAACAGCCTGTGGCAATTGCGCATCACTTGCGCACTATTTCACACGGTTTTTACTGGTTTTTGATGCAAGCGCATGGCTTAATGAATTGATTTTTAATGGCTAAATTGCAATATACTGTCTGGTAAGCCACAGACAAATATAAATTGCCTTCAAACCAATTTTCACTTATTTTCCAAAATCAGCTTGTTACACTCATAAGCCACCAAATTTTAACTAAGAAAAGGATTGCGCACATGATTAATATGAAAAAGGTATCGCTGCTGGCTTCCGTCAGCGTGATGCTCGCCACCACCGCCTTCGCAGGCGACATGTCCTACCACGACGTGGTAAAGGACACCGGCGGCAAGGTTGTTCACAGCACCAACGGCAACTGCGTTGAAACCCGCTGGGAAAGCAACACCAATGAATGCGTTGGCGGCCACCGCGGCGACATCCGTTCGCGCCTGACCATGGAACAGCGCACCGTATATTTCGACTTCAACAAGTCTACCCTCTCCGCTAAGGAAAAGAAGAAGCTGGACGAAGTTTCCCAGATCATCGT
>JAYULW010000015.1:0-11962 GCA_043763155.1 Alphaproteobacteria bacterium
GCGTTGTCGTGCTCACCTCCTTCAGCATTTTAACGTACCGCATCATCCACGCCCCCCACTTCTTCACCCGCCGCCGCAGCCTGAAGCAACAGCAAAAAGGCCTCCTCGAACTCACCCACAGCATCGTGGCCCTCGCTGCCGCCGACACGAAGAACGCCGAGCTGCACACCCGCAAAGCCGAAAAGCTGCTGGGCCGCACGCCCCTCACCTTATTGCTCTCCGCGCAAGTCGCCCGCACCCAGGGCGACGAGCTGCGCACCCAAACCCTGCTTGAGCAAATGCTTGAGCACAAAGAAACCGAATATCTCGCCGCCCGCTACTTAAGCGAAACCGCCAGCAAAAAACACCAGCTGCCCAAAGCCCGCGAAATGGCCCAACGCGCCCACGCGCTGAACCCCGTCGGCATGGAAGCGCTCCTAAGCCTGCATATCCGCCTCGGCGAATGGCAACAGGCCATTCTTGCCATCAACAAAGGCCTGCGCAAAGGCCAGATCACCCGCGCAGCCCTGCACCGCTACAAAGGCCTCGTCTTCACCCAACAGGCCCAATCCCTGATGGACGAAGGCCAGGACGAAGCCGCCATCGCCGCAAGCCTGCAGGCCATGAAACAACTGCCGCGATTCATCCCCGTGACGCAAGCCGCCGCGCGCGCCTACATCACCACCCAGCAACAGGCCAAAGCCCTGAAGCTCGTCATCGCCGCATGGAAAAAACAACCGCACATAACCCTTGCCGACCTTTTCCGCAAAGCCGCCGCAAGCCTGCCCAAAGAAAAGCAACTCAAGCTCGCCCGCAAAATGGCCGCGCAAAACCCCAGCGCCTACGCCAGCCACATCCTGCTCGCACAAACCCTCATGGGCAGCGGCCTCTGGAAGGAAGCCCGCGAGCAATTGAAAAAAGCACTCGAACAATCTGAAACCGTGCAAGCCTGCAAGCTGATGGCCGAAATCGAAATGGGCGAGTTCAACGACTACGACGCCAATGGCCGCTGGCTGGGCCGCAGCACCAGCGCCCAACCCGACGCCACATGGATTTGCTCCAGTTGCGGCGCCGCCACCAAAAACTGGGAAGCCCACTGCCCAAGCTGCTACAGCTTCGACACCCTGGAATGGAAACAGCGCGACCTTACGTTTGTCGCTTAATTATAATTGCGGAGATTGCGAAGGATCGGGTAGCTGCTCATTCAGCGAGTTCGGCAGTTCCGGCGCGTTGGGGTCTTTAGCATCAGGCTTTTCTTCCTTCGGTGCTTCGCTGAATACCGGCTTGGAACTCGCAATGCGGTTCTCCGGCGCCATGCTCATATCCCGCGAAGGCTTCGGCAGAAGCTGCATCACCGGCGGCGGTGGCGGCAGCGCGTCCGTGCCCTGATACGCCACTAAGCGCCCTTCCCAACCCGGCATGGGCTGGCGGTAGCACAACACATCGGTCTGCGCGCGGTAACAATAGGTGCTGGCAACGGGCAGCGGCTCGCCCTTATGCTTCGGCGGCGTCATGGCCCAGTCTTGCACCTTGTACGTCGTTTCATACACGGCATCTTTCACATTATTGGCGATAAAACTGCCGGTCTCCTTCGCGGGCTCACACCCCGAAACCGTCACTAACGTCAGAAATACAAAAGAAATTCGCTTCACATGCCAACCTGTTACCGTGAGTCCTGCCCTATACAAAGCAAGCCCCATGCCACGTTAACCAAAGCCTATTTGCGTTCGCGGCTCGCAGCCTGACCCGCAGCATTGGCCTTATCGTTCAGGCTGTTCATCACCGAATGCAGCTGGTCTTCGGCCACACCGTCTTTCACAAGGCGGCCATGCAGCTTGCTTGCCGCCCCCTGCACATCGCGCCCAAGCCTGTCCATCATAATGCCCTGGTCCATCGGGTTCACTTCTGAAGCAGGGTGCGAAGAACTCATATGCTGCGCACCGCGCACCTCATAAGCAACCACCGCCGCTTCCAGCGCTTGATATTCGGGAAGCTTTACCGCTTCCTTCACCAAAGCGTCCATCGCCTTGGTTTCTGCGCGGCGCGTGGCACCCAAACTATCGCTAAACGACTTCATGGCCTTCTCCTATTTGTTACAAACACAGCTAAGCCTACAGGAAAAAACCTATTTTCCGGTTAACAGGATTAAGCCTATGATTAAGAAAGCTTTTGTTTCAGCAAATCATTCACGGCAGCGGGGTTTGCCTTGCCGCCGGACTGCTTCATCACCTGCCCTACAAAGAAGCCAAACAGCTTATCTTTGCCGCTGCGATACTCCGAAACCTTATCCGGGTTCGCCGCCATCACCTCGTCAATCACCTTCTCGATCGCGCCCGTGTCGGTCACTTGCTTCATGCCCCTGCTACCAACAATACTCGCAGCAGTTTCACCTTCTTCGCACATTATTTGGAGAACATCCTTAGCAATCTTTCCAGAAATAGTGTTGTTCTCAATTAATTCTATAAGACCACTTAGCATTTTTGGAGTGACTTCTTTGTACTGAACAGCCTTCATGGAGTCCAAAGAAGCTCCTGTAAATGTTGCAGCAGCAGCTTTTTTTCGCGCCCAATATTCATTAATCATCCAATTAGCAGCTAACTTAGGATCATGATTACCTTGTAATAATTCTTCGTAATAATCACCATATTCCTGCTCGGCCACAATCACGCCCGCATCATACGCCGACAAACCAAACTTCTCGATATAGCGCTGCTTGCGCTCATCGGGCAATTCCGGCAGCGATCTTGCAATCGCATCCACATACTCCTGCGTGATCACCAGCGGCAACAAATCCGGGTCGGGGAAATAGCGGTAATCATGCGCGTCTTCCTTGGTGCGCATGGTGCGGGTTTCACCCTTGGTGGAATCAAACAGGCGCGTTTCCTGATTAATCGTGCCACCGCTTTCCAAAATCTCAACCTGGCGCATCGCCTCAAACTCAATGGCCTTGTGCAGGAAGCGAATGGAATTCACGTTCTTGATTTCGCAGCGCGTGCCTAGCTCTGCGCCCACTTTGCGCACCGACACGTTAGCGTCGCAGCGCATGGAACCTTTTTCCATATCGCCGTCGCACGAACCGATATAACGCACAATCGCGCGCAGTTTCTTCAAATACGCCGCCGCCTCGTCCGCCGAGCGCATATCAGGTTCCGACACGATTTCCATCAGCGCCACGCCCGCACGGTTCAAATCAATATAGCTGAACTTGGGGTTATATTCATGAAGCGACTTACCAGCGTCCTGCTCCACATGAATACGCGTAACACCCACCTTCTTCACCTCACCACCGGGCATATCCAAAAGGATTTCGCCCTTGCCCACAATCGGGTCAAGAAACTGCGAAATCTGGTAGCCCTGCGGAAGGTCAGGATAAAAATAATTCTTACGGTCGAAAATCGAACGCAGATTCACCTGCGCCTTAATGGCAAGGCCCGTGCGCACCGCATGTTCAATCGCCTTCTCGTTAATCACCGGCAGCATTCCCGGCATGCCTGCGTCCACGAACGCCACGTTCTGGTTCGGCTCATTGCCAAACTGGGTGGAAGCCCCGGAAAACAATTTCGAGTGGGTGGTAATCTGGGCGTGAACTTCCAGCCCGATCACAATTTCCCAGTCGCCCGTATTGCCCTTAATCAACTGCGCCATGATGAACTCAAATTAAAGTGATGAAATGGGGAAGAAAGCCATGCGCCTGCAACAATTGCAGCAATTCAAAGCACGGCCACGGAATGAAAAACGCCAAAGCGTCCAGCATCGTATGGCGAATAAAATACGGGCGCACCACGATTTCCGCAGGTTCGCTCCACAGCGCCATCCTCGGAAACCAGCGCGGCACTTCCGCCTTATAGCGCATATACGGCTCACCGAATTTCTGCTCCAGATAACCTTCTTCGCGCGCCACAACACTTTTGTAATACACGATGAAACCACCCACCAGCAGCGCCAGAATCGAAAAACGCCCCGACTGCAAACCAATCCCCACCAGCCCAAGGAACGAAAACACATACAGCGGATTGCGCACCACCGAAAACGGGCCGTCGCGCACCACGCGCTCATTTTTAATGCCGCCGATAAACGCCGAGCAATAGGTGCGCCCCAGCACACACGCAACGGTCAGGAAGAACCCCGCCCATTCCATCGTTTCCTGCTGCCAGCCATCGTCTTGCAATTTGCTGATGGAAAAAACGATCAGCGGAATCATGAACACCACAAACCAGCGGCTATGGCGCTGGCGCGCTTTAAGCAGCGTTACAGGTGCGGTAGTTGCGCTCATACGGCTTTCTCCTTAAACCCAATCGCCGTTTCCAGCGCATAGGCCACATTTAATACGGTCTCTTCGTCAAACGCCTTGCCGATAAGCTGCAAGCCCAGCGGCAACCCGTCCTTGTTCACGCCCCCCGGAATCGAAATCCCCGGCAGGCCCGCAAGCGAAGTAGGCACGGTAAACACGTCGTTCAAATACATCTCCACCGGGTTGCTCGGCTTATAATCAAAACCAAAAGCAGCGCTCGGCGCGGTGGGCGTCAAAATCGCATCCACCTTCTCGAATGCCTGATTAAAATCATCGCGGATCAACCAGCGTACGCGCTGCGCTTTTTTGTAATACGCATCGTAATACCCGGCCGAAAGCACATACGTCCCGATCATGATACGGCGCTTCACTTCCGCGCCAAAACCTTCCGCGCGGGTGCGCTCATACATGCCGTTCAGCGAACCGTTTTCCGGCATCACGCGCAATCCATAGCGAACCCCGTCATAGCGTGCAAGGTTGGAAGAACATTCCGCCGGAGCCACGATATAATAGGTCGCCAGCGCATACTTGGTGTGCGGAAGCGTTATATCCACCACCTCGGCGCCAGCGTCTTTCAGCAGCTGAATCCCCTTGTCCCACATCGCAAGAATTTCCGGGTTAATCCCATCCGGGCAATACTCTTTAGGAATACCAATCTTCTTGCCCTTGATGTTACCCGTCAGCGCCTTCTCAAAATCCGGCACCGCAAGCTTGGACGAAGTCGAATCCTTGGCATCATGCCCGCACATCACGTTCAGCATAATCGCCGCGTCGCGCACCGTGCGTGTAAGCGGCCCTGCCTGATCAAGCGAGCTGGCAAACGCAACCACACCCCAGCGCGAACAGCGCCCATAGGTCGGCTTAATCCCCACAATACCGCAGAACGACGCAGGCTGGCGAATCGAGCCGCCCGTATCCGTGCCCAGCGCAACCGGGCATAAATTGGAAGCAACCGCAGACGCCGAACCACCCGAAGACCCACCGGGCACTAAGGGTTGGCCGTCTTTTTTCCACGGGCTTTTCACCGGGCCGTAATAGCTGGTAAGGTTGGCCGAACCCATCGCGAATTCGTCGAGGTTCAGCTTGCCCAGCATCACCCCGCCCTGCTCCCAGCACTTGGCTGTGATGGTGGATTCATACTCAGGCTTGAACCCGTCGAGGATGTGCGAAGCCGCCGTCGTCAGCACCCCCTTGGTGCAAAACAAATCCTTCACCCCAACCGGCACACCTTCAATCAACCCGGCTTTGCCCGACGCGATCTTCGCATCCGCAGCCTTCGCCATCGTGGTCGCCACATCGCGGGTAATGGTGATGAAGCTGTTATAATAGCCGTTGGTTTTTTCAATTTCATCCACATGCGCTGTCGCCAGCTCCACAGCGGAAAACTTCTTAGCGCGAAGCCCGTCGCGCATCTCGGCAAGGGTAAGGGAGCGTAAATCAGACATAGCTACTCCATCACCTTAGGCACAACGAAACAGCCATAATCGCTGGTCGGTGCATTTTTCACGACCGATTCGGCCTGATTGCCGTCGGTAACAACGTCTTTGCGCCACGGCAGGGTCACGTCGGAAACCGACGTCAGCATCGGCACATTATCGGTGGGCACTTCGCTGAGCTGCTCCATCCAGTTGAGAATGCCGGAAATTTCCTTCGCATAATGCTCTTTGTCGGCATCGCTCACTTCGATGCGGGCCAGCCGTGCGATCTTGGCCACGGCCTGCTTGTCCAGAATCATAAATAACCCTTGCTATATAATAAGAAGGACGTTTCTAATGCAACCTTCAGGGAAAGACAAGCAAATCACCAACACACTAAGAAATATATGTTAATCGAGGTCGCCGCCGAGTTCACCGCCCTCCTGCCCGCACACGCCCGCGTGCTGGGCCTCGACGTGGGCGAAACCACCATCGGCCTTGCGCTGTCTGATTTGATGCGCGGCATCGCAAGCCCGCTGGAAACCATCAACCGCACCAAATTCACCAAGGATGTGGCCCAGCTCAAAGCCATCACCGACAAGCATAAAATCGTGGGCCTTATCATCGGCTGGCCCGTAAACATGGACGGAAGCCTCGGCCCCCGCGCCCAGTCCACCCGCACCTTCACCAGCAATATTTCAAAGCATATCGCCCTGCCCATGCTCTTCTGGGACGAGCGCATGAGCACCATGGCCGTCGAGCGCACCATGCTCGCCGCCGACCTCTCGCGCGAACGCCGCGCACAACTGGTAGACAAACTGGCCGCAAGCTATATGCTGCAGGGGTATTTGGATAGTAGCCGACATAACGTGTAGAACCTTAATATGATGAATTATCCTTGGGTATTCGAGACCTTCACCATTGCCTATCTTTTAGGCTCGATTCCTTTTGGCCTCCTCCTCACCCGCATGGTAGGCATTAAAAACCTGCGCGAAATCGGCTCCGGCAATATCGGCGCAACCAACGTCATGCGCACCGGCTTCAAAAAAATCGGCATCCTCACCCTGCTGCTCGACGCCGGAAAAGGCTATCTGGCCGTGTGGCTCGCAAATTATATGTTCAATGTAAACTACGCGACCCTTGCGGGCTTCTTCGTGGTCATCGGCCATGTCTTCACCGTTTGGCTGCGCTTCAAAGGCGGTAAAGGCGTCGCCACCACCATCGGCGTGTTTTTCGCGCTGGATTGGTTACTCGGCGTCACCGTCTGCGCCATGTGGCTGCTCTCCTTCCTGCTGGTGCGCATCTCGTCCGTCTCCTCCATCCTCAGCATCTGCTATTCCTCCATCGCCGCCTACCTTGTGGCCGAAGACAGCACCGCGCTTCTGTGCCTCTCGCTTGCCGCGCTCATCCTCTTCACCCATCGCGGCAACATCAAGCGCCTGCTGGAAGGAACGGAATTCAACTTCGGCGGCCGCGCGTGATGCTGTTTGACATCCCCGCCCCAAGTCTCGCCAAGGATTCGCTGGAAAGCGTACTGCGCCTGATCCGCACCCCCGGCATCGGCCCCGTCACCTTCTTCGCCCTCGTCCGCCGCTTCGGTTCCACATCTGCCGCCCTCGAAGCCCTCCCCGAACTGGCCACACGCGGCGGGCGCAAACACCCCCTCATCGCCGCAACCATCCAGCAAGCCCACGCCGAAATCGAAGCCACCGAAAAATTCGGCGCGCGCCTCCTTATGTATGGCCAGCCCGACTACCCAACCATGCTGCTAAACATCCCCGACGCCCCGCCCATAATCGCCGTGAGCGGCAACGCCAAACTCTGGGACCGCGACGCCATCGCCCTCGTAGGCGCGCGCAACGCCTCGGCCCATGGCTGCCAGTTCGCAAGCGCCCTCGCCCAGAAGCTTGGCGCAAAAAACTTCACCATCATCTCCGGCCTCGCCCGTGGCATTGACGCCTATGCCCACAAAGGCGCGCTTCCCACCGGCACCATCGGCGTCATCGCCGGCGGCATTGACACAGTCTACCCCCCCGAAAACGAAAAGCTCTACGCCCAGATGCGCGAAGGCGGCGCCATCATCAGCGAGCAGCCCTTCGGCCAGCTTCCCTTCGCTGGCTCCTTCCCCGGTCGCAACCGCATCATCGCGGGCCTGTCGCTCGGAACCGTGGTGGTCGAAGCTGCGCCCCGCTCCGGCTCCCTCATCACCGCCCGCTTCGCCAGCGACTATGGCCGCGAAGTTTTCGCCGTTCCCGGCTCGCCCATGGACCCCCGCTCCAAAGGCTGCAACCAGCTCCTGCGTGAAGGCGCAACCATGGTCGAATCCACCGACGATATTGTGCAGGCCTTGAATCCTTTTCGCAAAAAACTATATGCTCAGGAAGCCCCCGCAATCTACCAGCAGGCCGAAAAAAACCTGCCCCCCAACGATGCGGATATGCAGGCAAGCAGGCAGCAACTCCTTGAAAAACTTGGAACCACCGCAGTTTCGGTTGACGAACTGATTGAACAATGCGAAACCTCTGCCCAAGGCGTGCTTACAATACTGCTCGAATTGGAACTGGCAGGAAAACTTAAGCGTAGCGCAGGAAACAAAGTGTCTCTGACACCAAATATGGAAGAAACCGTATAGTGCATGTAGTCGTCGTAGAGTCCCCGTCCAAAGCCAAAACCATCAACAAATACTTAGGCAAAGACTATGAAGTCTATGCTTCGTTCGGCCATGTGCGCGACCTTCCCGCCAAAGACGGCTCGGTAAAACCCGAAGACGATTTCGCAATGACCTACGAGACCGACGCGGATTCCAAAAAGCACCTGACGCAAATCGCCAAGTCCGTCAAAACCGCCGACACCTTATATCTCTGCACCGATCCGGATCGCGAAGGTGAAGCAATCTCGTGGCACATCTTAGAAGCCCTCAAGGAAACCAAATCCATCCGCAAAGATTTAAAAATCCAGCGCGTCACCTTCGACGAAATCACCAAAAAAGCCGTGCTAACCGCGTTTGAAAATCCGCGCGAAATTGACATGAACCTGGTAAACGCCCAGCAGGCCCGCCGCGCGCTCGATTACCTCGTAGGCTTCACCCTCTCGCCCGTATTGTGGCGCAAGCTCCCCGGCTCTAAATCTGCGGGCCGCGTGCAGTCGGTCGCCCTTCGCCTCATCTGCGAACGCGATGAAGAAATCGAACAATTCATCTCCCGCGAATACTGGGACATCAAAGCCGCCATGCTCGCCGACTCCGGCAGCAACGTCAGCTCCCGCCTCATCGAATACAAAGGCGAAAAGCTGGAAAAGTTCAGCATCACCAATGAAAAGCTCGCTACCGAAATCGCAGCCGCACTCCGCACCAAGCAATATCAGGTAGCCAAGCTCGACCCCAAAGAAGTGCGCAGGCACCCTGCCCCCCCATTCACCACCTCCACCTTGCAGCAGGAAGCCGCCCGCAAATGCGGCTTCTCCGCCAAGAAAACCATGCAGCTCGCCCAAAAGCTTTATGAAGGTATCACCCTCGGCGGCGAAACGGTCGGTCTCATTACCTATATGCGTACCGACGGCGTAACCGTATCCAAAGAAGCGGTAGACGAAGCCCGCGACTTCATCGGCGGCAATTTCGGCAAAACCTACGTGCCCGCAGCACCCCGCCAGTATAAAACCAAATCCAAAAACGCGCAGGAAGCCCACGAAGCAATCCGCCCGACGGATGTGTCCCGCACGCCTGATTCCGTCGCGTCCTTCTTGGATAACGACATGCGCCGCCTCTATGAACTCGTCTGGAAGCGCATGGTCGCAAGCCAGATGGAAAGCGCAATCTTCGACCAGTTGATCGTAGACATCGCCTCCACCGACAAACAAGCCGTACTGCGCACCTCCGGCAGCGTCGTGAAGTTCGACGGCTTCCTGAAACTCTATCAGGAAGGCCGCGACGACGAGTCCGACGAAGAAGGCGAATCCCGCCTGCCCAACCTGAAACAGGACGAAAAACTGGCGGCCAAAGAAGTCACCCCCGAACAGCATTTCACCGAACCGCCACCGCGCTTCTCCGAAGCAAGCCTGGTGAAAAAACTCGAAGAACTCGGCATCGGCCGTCCTTCGACGTATGCTGCCATCATCTCGGTGCTGCAAGATCGCGGCTATGTACGCCTCGACAAAAAACGCTTCATCGCTGAATCTTTGGGCCGCTTGGTAAACGCCTTCCTCGTATCCTTCTTCGAACAATATGTGGAATACGGTTTCACCGCCGACCTCGAATCCAAACTCGACGACGTCTCCGCCGGCGAACGCGACTGGAAAACAGTATTGCGTGAATTCTGGGGCGACTTCATCGCCAAGATCGAAGACAGCAAGCAGCTCACGGTAAGCGCCGTACTCGAAGCACTCGACCTCTTGCTGGCAAATTATGCGTTCGGCACCGCCAAAGAAGGCCACGACCCGCGCCTCTGCCCCGAATGCAAAAAAGGCCAGCTCGGCCTGAAAATCGGCCGCTTCGGCCCCTACATCGCCTGCTCCAGCTACCCCGACTGTAACTATAAAGCACAGCTCGGCGACCTCGGCGGCGTAGCCATGACCGACTCCGAAGGCGTGGAATTCAAACTCCCGCACAATCTCGGCAAAGACCCCGTCTCCGGCGAAGAAGTATCCATGCGCAAAGGCCCTTACGGCGTTTACGTACAACTGGGCGAAAGCAAAACCCCCAAGCGCGCCAGCCTCTTCAAATCCATGCGCCCGGAAACCACCAACCTCGAACTCGCACTCGCTTTGCTGTCGCTTCCGCGCCAGCTCGGCATGCACCCCGACACTGGCAAACCCATCGTGGTCAACAACGGCAAGTTCGGCCCCTACCTGCTGCACGACGGCAAGTTCACCACCCTGCCCGCCGCTGAAGACCCGCTCACCATCGGCATCAACCGCGCAGTGGATGTGCTCTCCCGCGCCCCCGTCAAAGGCGGCGGCCCCGAAGTGCTGCGCAGCCTCGGCAAGCATCCCGAAGACGAGCAGGAAGTCACCATCCTCAAAGGCCGCTACGGCCCCTACATCAAGCACGGCAAGACCAACGCGCCCTTCCCGAAGGATGCCTCCATCGAAGCCATCACGCTTGCTGAAGCACTGCCCCTGATCGCAGCGCGCGCCGCCGCCGGACCGGGTAAAAAATTCGGCAAAAAAGCAGCCCCCGCTAAAAAAGCAGCAGCCCCCAAAGCCGCAAAAGAAAAAGCCGCGCCGAAAGAAAAAGCTGAAAAGCCCGCCGCCAAAAAGCCTGCCGCCAAAAAAGCAGCAGCGCCCAAAGCCCCGGCAAAAACCAAGCCCGCCGCCAAGGCAAAAGCCCCCGCAAAGGCCAAAAAAGCCAGCTAATACCTGTCACCCCCGCCTCACGCGGGGGTCTAGGGCCATCCGAACCACCGGAGCCATTTTGCTCTAGATCCCCGCATAAAGCGGGGATGACAGCGGATCTGCCGCGTTTGACTTACCCGCCCATCTGGGGTAAAATAACTCCATCAGCAACATCCTGAAAAACAATGATCGCACTGGCACAACCTACCGGGCCCGTTATCGGCATTTCCGGCGCGAGGGCGGATTCCGCTTCCGTGAAGGCCATGCTGCGCCAAATTATTGAATCAGGCGCAACCCCCATGTTTTTGGGCAACCACGCCAACCGCGACGCAACCGCCGACCTGCAAAAAATTGACGCCCTCGTGGTGCTGGGCAGCGACGCTGACATTGACCCCGCAAAATATGCGCAGGCCAAAGGGCCCCACACCAAATCCGAAAACGATACGCCCGAAGGCAACGCCCGCGCTACTTACGAAGAAGCCCTGCTCAAAGGCGCAATTGAGCTAAAAATGCCGACGCTGGGCGTCTGCGCAGGCATGCAGCGCATCAACGTCATCTGCGGCGGAAACCTGCACCAGCATGTGCCCGACCTCGTAGGCCACAGCGAACATGACCAGCGCGATTACAATGTCGAAACCTGCGTGCCCGTACAACCCATTCTTTTCGGCCACGACACCACGCTGTCAAACATCGCCAAAGGCATCACCGCCATTTTCACCCCCGGCCACGACGCGCCTCCGACCCTGATCCTCGAAAACTCGATGCATCATCAGGCGGTGAACATCGTGGGCGAAGGCCTGCGCCCCAGCGCTTTTTCCGACGACAAAGTAAAACTCCCCGACGGCCGCGACACCATGCTGATCGAAGCCATTGAAGCCGACCCCGCAGGCAAATACGGCAAGCAGGTGCTGCTCGGCGTGCAGTGGCACCCCGAATTCGGCGCAAGCCC
>JAYULW010000016.1:0-9403 GCA_043763155.1 Alphaproteobacteria bacterium
TGCATTGAAGGAAATGAGGTTGGTGTCGCGGATGATGACCACGCGGCCATCGAGGCCAAGGATGCAGCGACGGGGGAAGCTGTGCTTCCTTTGCCATTCTTTGTCGGTGTCGTCGCCGTAGGTGCAGCACATGACGAGGCCGGTGCCTTTGCCTTGTTCGACGGCGTCGTCGGCGACCATGGGGACGCGCACGCCGAAGAGTGGGGTGATGGCTTTTTTGCCAGCGTACTTGCCAGCGTTGGGGTCTTCGGGGTGGTACATGACGGCAACGCACGCGCCGAGCAGTTCGGGGCGGGTGGTGGCGATTTCGATCGGGGTGCCGTCTTCCAGCGTGAACTGGAGGTCGTTCATGGTGCCGGGCATTTCCTTGTTTTCGATTTCGGCTTGGGCGATGGCGGTTTGGTCAACCCAGTCCCAGTAAGTGGGGCGGAAGTCGCGGTAGGCTTCGCCTTTGTTCATGAGGTCAACGAAGCTGGCCTGGGAAAGCTTGCGCACGTCGTCGCTGATGGTTTGGTATTCCTGGCGCCAGTCTACGCTGAGCGCGGTGCTTTTGAATAAGCGGCGGAATTCGTCTTCGGCGTCCTTCACCACGGCGCGGCATTTTTCCACGAATTCTTCGCGGGGCATGGCGCTGCCTTTTATGTTCAGGGTTTTTTCCACCAAGCGTTCGGTGGGCAGGCCGTTATCGTCGAAGCCCATGGGGTAGAATACGTCTTTGCCGGACATGCGCTGGAAGCGGGCGACGAAGTCGGCCTGCGTGTAGCTGAAGATGTGGCCCATGTGCAGCACGCCCGAAACGGTGGGGGGCGGGGTGTCAATGACGTAGGTCTGCTCGCGGGGCTTGTCGTTCTTGAAATGATAGGTTCCGGCATCAACCCAATGCTCCTGCCAATGTTTTTCGCGGGCTTGGTGATCGTATTGGGCGGGAAGGTTTTTCATTGGAATCAATCGTTTATGGTTTTGAGGTTTTAAAGGACGTATCCTTTTTAGGCTAAGCGGCGATTTTTGCAAGAGTTATTGGGTTTTAGAGTAAATATTAATATAGGGGTGGTATGCTGGGTTTTGAAGGGGAGTTCATGACAGAAAAACGCGACGACCTGAAAAAACCGACACCGCAGAGCTTGGCGCGTGGGCTTATCAGCCAGAGGGCGGATGTGAGCGGCATGGGCAGCATCGCAGGAGAGGTGGACGTGGTGGGGCCTTACGAAATGCCGATGAAGGATTTCGTGACGAAGATATTGCCGCAGTTGCGCGGAGGCTCGGCTAAGTTCAATGAGCTGTATGACGCCATCATGAAGGAAATAGATACGAAGGTGGACCATAATGCCGAGGTGCAGCTGGGGGCGTATATGGAGCATACTTCGCCGTTTACGCAGATGTGGAAGGGTATTGAGGCCATCGCCCAGAACCGGAAACCGGACAGGCAGCAGAGGGCGGCGCTGGACGGGGCGACTGCGCTGCTGGGGCAGCTGGTGGCTGACCGCAAGGGAGCCATTGAGGATCACCGCGAGAACATAAGCAAGCCGGAATGGATGGACGAAGTTGCCTCGGCAAGGGCGCGTTTCCGCGCGTTGCAGGCAGCGATCCTTGCGGGCAACATACACCAAAAGCCTTCGGAGAAGCCTAAGCCCATGGGCGAAGATTACGCATTTGCCAAGCAGCAGGTGGATGCTGAGCTTGCTGATATGTCGAGCAACGATAACAGCCCCGACGTGCTGATGAAGCTGCAAAGCGACATACGGGCGCTGAACAAGGCGCGCGGCGAAGGCAGAAGGCCGGGTAGTTAATCGTCGTGTGCGGGTGGAGGCGAGGCTAGTTCGTCGCCGTCTTCATCATCGTCTTCCACTACGGGTACAGCATAACTTCCAGTAAACCAGCGGTTCAGGTCTACGTCTTTGCAGCGCTTGCTGCAAAAGGGCGTTAGCTCGTTGGAGGCGGTTTTATTGCAGATGGGGCAGAGCATGGTTAGCCGCGCAGTGCCTTGATGCGGGCTGCATATTGGTCGGCGTCGTTTTTGCCGAATACGGCGGAGCCTGCCACCAGCACGTCGGCGCCTGCGGCGATGACCTGCTTGGCGGTTTCGGGGTTGATGCCGCCGTCTACCTGTAAATCAATCTGGCGGCCTGTGGCTTTGATCATCTGGCGCAATTGGGTGATCTTGGGGAGTTGGGAGGGCAGGAAGGCCTGGCCACCGAACCCAGGATTTACCGACATGACGAGGATGAGGTCGAGCTTGTCCATGACGTAATCCAGCACATTGGCGGGGGTGCTGGGGACGAGGGAAACGCCCGCTTTGACGCCCAGCGACTTGATGTGGGCGAGGGTGCGGTCGAGGTGTTTGGTGGCTTCGGCATGTACGGTTACGATGTCTGCGCCCGCTTTCACATAAGATTCGATGAAGGGGTCCACGGGTTCGATCATGAGATGCACGTCGAACACCTTCTTGGTGTAGGGGCGGATGGATTTGACGACGACCGGGCCGATGGTGAGGTTGGGCACGAAATGGCCGTCCATTACGTCCACATGGATGTAATCGGCACCTGCGGCATCAATAGCTTTGATCTCTTCGCCCAAGCGGGCGAAGTCGGCGGAGAGGATGGAGGGGGCGATTTTAATCATGATGCTTAGCCTTGCTTGATGAAACGGGCCGCGAAGAAGCCGTCCATGCCGTCCAGCTCTGCGAGGTGGAAGGGCAGGGTGCGCACTTCGCCGCGCGCAGTGATACATTCGGTGAGGCCGCCGAGCGTTGCGGGCTGCACAGGGTCGAGGGTGACGTCTTTGCGTTTGGCGAGGATGGCGGTGACTTGGTTCTCGCCTTCTTCGGGCTGGAGCGAGCAGACGGAATAGACGAGGATGCCGCCGGGTTTCAGGAATTCCAGCGCGTGGTTCAGCATGGTGGCTTGTGTTTCGACCATGCGGGCGATGTCGGAGGGTTGGCGGTGCCATGCCACGTCGGGGTGGCGGCGCAAGGTGCCTGTGGCGGAGCAGGGGGCGTCCAGCAAAATGGCGTCGGGCGCGATGGCGGGGAGCCATTTGGAGGCGTCGGTGGTGACGTAATCGGCCTGTAATTTGAGGCGGTGTACGTTTGTTTTCAGCATGGCGATACGCTCTTTGGAGCGGTCCACGGCGGATACTTTGGCGCCACCAGCGGCGAGCTGGGCGGTTTTGCCGCCGGGGGCGGCGCAGAGGTCAATGACGCGCTTTTCGCGCACGTCGCCAAGGAGTCGGGCGGGGATGGTGGCGGCCATGTCCTGCACCCACCAGTAGCCTTCGGAAAAGCCCTTGAGCTGGGGAATGTTGCGCGCGTCGCGCAGGCGCACGGAGCCAAGCGGCATGACGACGCCGCCGAGCTGTTCGGCCCAGAAGCCGGGGTCGGTTTTGACGCTTAAATCCAGCGGCGGTTCGCGCAAGTGGGCTTCGGCGATTTCGCGGGTGGCACTCGCGCCGTAGGCTTTTTCCCAGCTTTTCCACAGCCAGTCAGGCGTGTTCATGCGGGCGGCGTCTTGGCTATCTGCAATGGCGCGGCCTTCGAGGGATACTTTTTTCAAGACCGCATTCACAAGGCCGCCGAATTTTTCCATTTTGACCTGTTTGGTCATTTCCACGGCGCAATGCACGGCGGCGTGGGGCGGGGTTTCCAGCCAGATAAGCTGGGCGACGCCCAAGCGCAGGATGTGGCGGATGCGGGAGGCACCAGAAGCCAGCGGGCGTTCCATGAACTGGGCGAGGATTGCGTCAATCTGCCCTAAGCGGCGGAGCGCGGTTTTGGCCAGAAGCTGTGCAAATGCACGGTCGGAGGGGCTGAGCGTGGTGAAGTGGCGGTCGTTCGTCCATGCGGAGTCCAGCGGCTTCTGTTTATCGAGGCTGTGGACAAGCGCACCAAGGGCGCAAAGGCGGGCGCTGGGCGATAAAATAGGGTTTTGTTTTGGAATCATTTATTGTTACACTTCTGCTTCGATGTTTCCTGTTATGGCATAATGGAGCGCAAGAATGAAGAGACTTCTTAATGCATCGGTACGATTGCCGGTTGTGGCTGGTTTTATGGCGGTTTCGCTAGGGTTTCCGGCGCTTGCGCAGACGGCGGCGGTGGCTCCTGCCGCTACCCCGGCCATGGGAATACAGCGCACGATCTCGGTGCAGGGCGAGGCGAAGGGTGATTTTGAGCCGGATCAGGCAGTTTTAGCGTTTTCGGTGGTGAGCCACGACAAGGTGCTGGCGGAAGCCAAAAGGGCCAATGATGAAATGCTGGAAAAAGTGGTGGCTGTGACCAAGCAATTCGACATTCCCAAGGAAAAAGTGGTGCCGTCTGGGGTATATATTTCGCCGGAATATAACTACAATGCGAAGCGCACCAATGGCCGCCCGCAGGTTGTGGGGTATACGGTGAGCCGGTCTTTGCGCATTACCACCAAGGATTTAGCCCGACAGGAGCCGCTGCTTTCGGCGCTGGTGGACATTAAAATTGATCAGGTGAACAACGTGGAATTCGGCATTACCGACCCGGAAAAAACGGCTTCGGAGTTGCGCGTGAAGGCATTTGCCAATGCGAAGGCGCGCGCTGCTGCCCTTGCGGAAGCTGCGGGCGCAAAGCTTGGCCCAGCGCTGATTATTACCACCAACGGGGGGATGGATATGCCGCGCCCGATGATGCCGATGATGGCGATGGCAAAGGGCATGAACATGGCAGAAGACGCTTCGGTTGCCCCTTCTTTGCCGGGTTCGATTGCGCTCATGGAAACGGTAAATGTGACATTTGCGCTTGAATAGTATGACGGACCCGAAGATACCCCTCCAGATACCCCCCGAGATACCCCAAGAGGCTACCGAAGAAGGTGACAGCAGCACAAGCGATTCCGCGCCTGCGGAAATCGGCGGGCGCAAGGGGCCGGACCCGACGCGCTATGGCGATTGGGAGATTGGCGGCAAATGCGTAGATTTTTAAGGTGGATGTTCATGGGCCGCTCGGCCAATAAGAGCGAGCTGGCGCGGGACTGGGCGTTTATGCTGAATGCCGCGGGGCTTTCGCTGATGCTTGCGGCGCTGGTGCTTACGTTTGCGCCCTATGCCGATATTTCCAACCCGAACATTGAAGAAATCAAGGCAGTGGAGCAGACCGTGCAGCGCATTATTCCCAAGAATGTGCCGTATAAGCTGGTGTCGGAAAATGGAAAGCCGGTGATGCTGGTGTTTTACGCATCGTGGTGCAGCTACTGCGCGAAGCTGATGCCGCGCATTTTGCAGATGATGGCCGACCATGAGCTGGATAATGTGCAGCCGCTGTTTATTTCCATGGATTCGCAGCCGCGGGTATTTAGCAAATACCTTGTGAAAACCAAATATTATAAGGTTTTTGAGCCGCTTATGCTGCAAGAAATCTTTTATAATAACCTACCGGAAGTGATGCAAAGCACCGGCAGCACCTTCAACGGGGCTATCCCTTATGTGGGTTTTTTCAATCATGATGGAAAAATGGTTGCAGAGATTTTCGGTTTGGTGGATAAGCAGGACCTCTTGAAGGTCGCCCAAAGCGTACAGTAAGCGGCCTTTGCCAACATAATTCAGGAAGAAATTGTTATGGATATCAGCAAAGTGCCGGTAGGCAAAAATGCGCCTTGGGATGTGAACGTTATCATTGAAGTGCCGATGGGCTCGGAGCCTATTAAGTATGAAATGTGCAAAGATTCCGGCGCGCTGTATGTTGACCGTTTCTTGCATACCGCCATGGTGTATCCGTGCAATTATGGCTTTATCCCCCATACGCTTTCGGGCGATGGCGACCCGGCCGACGTGCTGGTGATGGGCCGCCGCCCGCTGATGCCGGGTTGCGTACTGGCTGTGCGCCCCATTGGCGTGCTGCTGATGGAAGATGAGGGCGGGCAGGACGAGAAGATCCTGGCTGTGCCGCAGACCCGTTTGCACCCATTTTTCTCGGACGTGAAGTCCTATAAGGATTTGCCGGATATCCTGATTAGGCAAATTGCGCATTTCTTTGAGCATTACAAAGACTTAGAGACTAATAAATGGGTCAAGATCATTGGCTGGCAGGATGCCGAAAAAGCGGCTGAAATGATCTCGCAATCTATAGACTTAGGCAAAAAGGCCGCTTAAGCCCTAATCTTTAATGAATGTTAAGTGAAAAAATGGTATTTTCCTTAGCATGAGTGACCCTAGGGAACAACACACTATTGACATCAATACGCTGCCGGTTGCGACCGTGAGCATTGGTGAGTTGAACAAAGTGTTCAGCGACTTTAACCGCGCCTATGAGGATAGCTACAAGCGTTTTGCGCGCCCCCGCAGCATGGACGATTACACGTTCGCGGACCTGACGCTTAAAAACTTCCCGCGTAAGGAAACCGGGCATGACGGGGATTATATTTACCCGCATTTCATGCGCCATTTCCTTGGCGACGGTATTGTGCATTCGTACCACACGGTGGATAAGCTGCAAAAAGCGCAAGGCGGCCCGCCGGGCGAAATTGACCTCGATAAATATTCCGTGCGGGTGGGCAAGGCGCTGAGCGGCTTCCACATGATCATGCGCAACGCGGGCAAAACATGGGGCGTGGCGTTTGACAAAGACGCGCTGAAAGACCGCGACCCGGAACTGCTGAAAATGATCAACTGGATGGAAAAGATTGACGGGCCGGGCAGTATGCCCCCGCCGGATAAAATCGCGCGGCCTGAGGGCGACCCGATCACCGTGCTGCGCAGGCCCGTGAGCGACAAGATTGAAGTGCCCCCGGAGCGACCGGAATCGCTGAAGGGCATGAGCGCGGAAGAGATAAGCAACGAAGTAATGCGCCGTTTCGCGGCGCTGGAAACATTGCCGCTTCGGTTCAAATCCGGCAAGGAACTTAAAAAACCAGCTAAAGACAGCGGTGTCGGTGCTGTAAGCACGGAGCAGGTGGACAGTTCCGGGGCGGAGGCGATGCCGGCGCGCCATAAGGATGGCAAGGAACTGCTTAAAGAGGGCAAATATATTGCAACGCCGGGTGAGGACCCGCAAAGGCCGGGCGGTTATGTGCGCTATGAAGTGCCGAACGAAAAAATCGAAGTGAAGCGCACGGAATATTATGAGGCTGACGCGGTGACGCGCACGCACCATGTGCCGGTGGCGGCGCTGATGTGGGCGGTGCGGCCTGCGGGCATGAATATTCAAGGGCGGCCGGAAACCAGCCCCATGCGCCATTTTTTGCAGCAGGCGATGGGTATAGGCGACGAGGCGGGGCGCAAGATGAAGCTGCTGCCCGAAATCATCAGCAAGCACGCGCCGGAGCTGGCGCTGGATTATAACCGGATCGCCATTGCGCATGCGCTGCTGGAAAATAAAAAATGGATCAAGGTTGCGGCAAGCGCGGAGCGCCTGATGGGGCGCAGCGGCGAGGGCTACAAGCAGGTGTTGGGACTTATCAACGAAGACCCCAACAAAATTGATTTTATCAGCGCTACCAAAATTGCTGTGTTGCTATATGCGGTGACCGACAGGCTGGATAAGGAAAAGGGCAACCTTCAACCCTCGCGGTGCGACGAAACCGACCCCTCGGCGGACACGCTGGTGAAAAAAGAAGCGCTGCGCCGCCTTGCCAGCAACGCGCCCAACGGCATGAGCTATGACGATACAATCTATATTGTGCGGGAGCTGACGGAGGCGATGGCTGTTATTGGCATTGATACTGAAAAGCATCTTGAGGCCGCAAAAATCCTTGAGCGAAGCCACAGGCACGACCCGGACTTTTATGAGAAGGCGTTGGCGTCGGTGTTCAAGGAGCAGGAGCCGCGCTTGCACAAGCTGTTTACCGAGCACCCGGAATATGTGCAAGCGGCGAATGCGCTGGCGCATTTTGCGCAAGTTTCCAAAGCGCCGATGAAGCTGGATGATTATTTTACCGATACGTTGGCGCATATGGTGCAGTCGTGCACGCGCCATGAAGAAGGCAAGGGGCATTCCGGGCTGGTGAAGCAGCCGGAAGAGGGGTATATGCCCGATGTTGCGAGCGAGCGCGCGGTGAAGCGCCACCACCAACCTTAATTTTCCCCATTACTTCCTAACGCTGATTTACGCCTGTGTTTTCGCGGGTTAGCAGTTGATGCTTGCATCGCGCGCGCGCATCTGGCATGACTTTTTGGCCTAAATTACTTTTAAATAACAAATATAATAACAAGGGACAGGAAGAATATGTCGTCAGCGATGATGTTTATTATTGCTTGTGGGGTGGCATCGCTACTTTACGGGCTGTTTGCGGGGCGCTCCATTATGGCGGCACCCACGGGCAATGAGAAAATGGTGGCGATTGCCGCCGCGATCCAGGAAGGCGCAAGCGCTTACCTGAAACGCCAATACCAGGCCATCGGCGCCGTGGGCGTGGTGATCTGTATCCTTATCAGCGCCAAGCTTGGTGCGTATGTGGGTGTCGGTTTCGCTATCGGCGCAGTTGCGTCGGGCGTTGCCGGGTTCATCGGCATGAACATCTCGGTGCGCGCGAACGTGCGCACTGCCCAAGCTGCGACCAAGGGCATGCAGCCCGCACTCGACATCGCGTTCAAGTCCGGTGCGGTTACGGGTATGCTTGTTGTGGGCCTCGGCCTGCTCAGCATCACGCTGTATTACATGGCGCTGACCAACATGGGCCTTGAGACCCGCAAAATCCTCGAAGCGCTTGTTGCGCTGTCGTTTGGTGCTTCGCTTATCTCCATTTTCGCACGTCTTGGCGGCGGTATCTTTACCAAAGGTGCTGACGTAGGCGCGGACCTCGTGGGCAAGGTGGAAGCGAATATTCCCGAAGACGACCCACGCAACCCTGCTGTTATCGCCGATAACGTGGGCGACAACGTCGGCGATTGCGCCGGTATGGCCGCCGACTTGTTTGAAACCTATGTGGTGACCATTGTGGCGACCATGCTGCTTGCCGCCATTTACTTCACCGGCGACGTGCAGAAAAACATGATGCTGTACCCGCTTGTGGTTGGCGCTGGCTGTATCCTTTCCTCTATCGTTGGCACGTTCTTTGTGAAACTGGGCAAAACCCAGCATATCATGCGCGCGCTGTATAAAGGGTTGCTGGTTACTGCCGTGCTTTCGGCTGGCCTCATCATCTACATCACCGACACTATCCTCGGCCTGCACAGCGTGTTCACGCTGGGCGAGGTGACCTTCACCGGTATGAACGTGCTTAATTGCGCATTCTGCGGTCTGGCCATCACGGGCTTGCTGGTGTGGATCACTGAGTACTACACCTCTACCGCTTTCCGCCCTGTTCGCTCGATCGCGCAGGCCTCCACCACGGGTCACGGCACAAATGTGATTCAAGGTCTGGCTGTTTCGATGGAAGCAACGGCGCTTCCGGCGGTTGTGATCTGCGTGGGCATTTTGTTTGCCTTCCTGCAGTGCGGCCTGTTTGGT
>JAYULW010000017.1:0-32754 GCA_043763155.1 Alphaproteobacteria bacterium
GGTTGTTGTTGATTTCAGTGTTTCTAGCAAGTCATCCTCAATGACGAGAGGGCTGGTTATTATGCTAAAATCGCTGATAGCTTTATGGATGGCGACGTCATGATCGGCTTGTTTGTGCAGGACAGCAATGTAACGCCGTGCGAGGTCGGCATCGCTGGAAATATAAGATAATAAATTCAGTGCCAAACTCATACGAGGCGTGCTTGCTAAATCGGTTAAATATGAATAATATACCCGAAAATCATTAAGAAAATTTTATAATCCGGTCCCGTAACGCTTTCAGATAGTTATGTTAGTTCAGCTTTCTATCAAAAATATCGTGCTTATCGAATCCTGCGACATCGTGTTGAAGGACGGGCTTTGCGTACTTTCCGGTGAGACTGGCGCTGGGAAATCCATCCTGCTGGACTCGCTCGGGCTGGTGTTGGGGGCGCGCACGGATAGCGGGCTGGTGCGCAAGGGCGAGGCCAGCGGCACGGTTACCGCCGAGTTCGACATTAGTGCTAATGCAGGGGCGAAGGCCATTCTTTCCGAGTTAGAATTAGAAGATGCGCAGAGCGTGATTGTGCGCAGGTCTTTGAGCGCTGATGGGAAGACGCGCTGTCTGGTGAATGACCAGCCGGTGACGGTTGCGGGGCTGAAGCGCCTGGGCGAAACGCTGGTGGAGGTGCATGGGCAGCACGACCAGCGGAGCTTGCAGGATGCGGGGATTCACCGCTCGCTGCTGGATGAGTATGGCAAGCTTGCGCCCATGCGTAAGAGCGTGGCGCTTGCGTACCGCGCATGGCGGGCGGCGATGGATGCGATGGAGGCACTGAAAGCCGACATCGAGAAAGCTGCGCGGGAGCAGGAATATTTGCAGCATATGCGCAACGAGCTGAAGCAGCTTGCGCCGGAAGTGGGCGAGGAAGACGCGCTGACCACGCAGCGCACGAACATGATGAAAAGCGAAAAGCTTTTTTCGGTGCTGAATGAAGCCATCGGTGAATTGAACAGCGTGAAGGGCGGGGTGCTTTCGTCGCTTCGTAACGCGCAGCGCACGCTCACGCGCTCCAGCTTGTGCGATGGTGAGGCGTTTGCCGCCATCATTGAGGGGCTGGAGAAGGCGGCGATTGAGGCGGAAGAAGCGCTGTATAACCTCGAAAAAATTGGCGAGGAAAGCACGTTTAATCCCGATAAATTAGAGCAGATCGAGGAGCGGTTATTCGCGCTGAAGGCAGCGGGGCGGAAATATAATCTGCCGCTGGATGAGCTGGCGAAGTTGTATATGGATGTGGAAGATAAGCTGTCGCTGATTGATTCGCAGGAGCAGCGGCTGAATGCGCTGAATAAGGAAGTGGCGATTGCGCAAGGTGCATTCACGGATGTTGCGGGCAAGCTTTCGGATGCGCGCAGCAAGGCAGCGGTGAAGCTGGTGAAGGCGATTGAAAAAGAATTAGAGCCGCTGAAAATGGGCAGTACGCGATTCCGGGTGCGGATTGAAAAGCTCAATGAGCATGGCTGGTCGGAGTGGGGTGCGGATGCGGTGCATTTTGAATGTGCGACCAACGTGACCAAGGCGGATACGAATGTTGTGTTTTCGCCGCTGAATAAAATTGCGTCCGGCGGTGAGCTTTCGCGCTTTATGCTGGCCATGAAAGTTGCGCTTTCGGCGGTGCGCAGCACGCCGACTTTGATATTCGATGAAATTGACACGGGCACGGGCGGGGCGGTTGCGGCGGCTATTGGCGAGCGGTTGAGTATGCTGGGCGATACGGCGCAGGTGCTGGTGGTGACGCATTTGCCGCAGGTGGCCGCGCGTGGCACACAGCATTTGCGGGTAGTGAAGCTGGAAACGGCGAAGAAGGTGATTACCAAGGTGGATGACCTCAACCCCGCCGAGCGCGAGGAAGAGCTGGCGCGAATGCTGGCGGGCGCGACCGTCACGCCTGAGGCCCGCAAGGCCGCGCAGAAGCTGCTGGAACATGTAGCGTAATGGCTGTGCGTGCGGCTGACCCGTTAGTATTGGAAATGGCGCGTGACGAGTGGAATACACTTGCAGAGCAGGTTCGCCATCATGACAAGTTGTATTACCAGAATGACGCACCGGAGATTTCGGATGCGGACTATGATGGCCTTCGCAAAAAGCTGGAAGCGCTGGAGGCGAAATACCCCGCGTTGGTGACGGCGGAAAGCCCGACGCAGAAGGTGGGGGCGGCGCCGCTGGATACATTCAGCAAGGTGCGCCATAGTGTGCCGATGCTGTCGCTGGGCAATGCGTTTGAAGAAGAGGATGTTGCGGATTTTTTAGAGCGCAGCCGGAAATTCCTTGGGCTTGCTGACGATGCGGAAGTGGCGGTGGTGACGGAGCTTAAGATTGATGGCTTGTCGTTTTCGGCGCGGTATGAGCGGGGGAATTTTGCGCTGGGGGTTACGCGCGGCGATGGTGAAGTGGGCGAAAATATTACGGCAAACCTTGCCACGTTTTTGCCGCTGCGGTTGAAGGGCGAAGTGCCGGAGGTGCTGGAGGTGCGCGGCGAGGTATATATGCGCCGTGCGGATTTTTTGGCGCTGAATGTAAAGCGCGAACAAGAAGACGAGGCGGTATTTGCTAATCCGCGTAATGCGGCGGCGGGGAGTTTGCGCCAGCTTAATCCTGAAATCACGCGCTCGCGCAGCTTGCAGTATTTTGTATATAGCTGGGGCGAGGTGAGCGAGCCGCTTGGGAATTTGCAAAGCGAGGCGATGACGCGCCTGAAGCATTTGGGCTTCCATACTATCGAGGATTTTCTTTTGGCTTCGGGGCTTGAGCGCAAGGCGGTTTCGGTTTCGCTTGCGGAGATTATGGCGTTTTACAACCATGTGCAGCAGGTGCGGCCTGAGTTGGACTTTGATATTGACGGGGTGGTTTATAAGATCAACCGTTTGGATTGGCAGAAGCGGCTTGGGGCTGTGGGGCGTGCGCCGCGCTGGGCTATTGCGCATAAGTTTCCGGCGGAGCAGGCGCGGACGGTGGTTGAGGGCATTGATGTGCAGGTGGGGCGGACAGGGACATTGACGCCTGTTGCGCGGCTGCGCCCGGTGAATGTGGGCGGGGTGATGGTTTCTAATGCGACCTTGCATAATGAAGATGAGATTGCGCGCAAGCAGGTGGGGGTTGGCGATACGGTGATTGTGCAGCGGGCGGGGGATGTGATTCCGCAAGTGGTGAGCGTAGATGAGAGCAAGCGGCCTGCGGGTTGGAAGCTGTATGAGATGCCGACGGAATGCCCGGTGTGCAAGAGCCTTGCGGTGCGCGAAGAGGGTGAAGTGGCGCGGCGCTGCACGGGGGGCTTGAGTTGTGATGCGCAGTTGGTGGAGCGGTTGAAGCATTTTGTGAGCCGGGATGCGCTGGATATTGATGGGTTGGGCGAGAAGCAGATTACGGCGTTCTGGCAGGATGGGCTGATTCATAATGTGATGGATATTTTCGCGTTGCCGGAAAAAGTGGATGTGATTGGTAAGCGCGAGGGGTGGGGGCAGAAGTCGCTCGATAATCTGGTGAAGGCGATTGAAACCGCGCGGCACTCGCAGCTGGAGAAGTTTATTTTTGCACTGGGCATTCGCCATGTGGGGGATATTACGGCGAAGCTTTTGGCGCGGCATTATGGCAGCGCGGCCTTGTGGCTGGAGGCGATGGAGAATGTGGCCGAAGGCGGCGAGGCATTTGCGGAGCTGGATTTGATTGATGGGATTGGGCCGAAGGTTGCGGGGGCATTAGCGGATTTTTTCCGCGAGCCACATAACCGGGCGATGGTGCAGGGGTTGGTTTCGAGCCTTGCGATTAAGGATGCGGAGAAGGTGGCGGGGGATTCGCCTGTGTCGGGCAAGACGGTGGTGTTTACAGGCACGCTGGTGAAGATTACGCGCAGTGAGGCGAAGGCGCGGGCGGAGACGCTGGGGGCGAAGGTGGCCAGCTCGGTTTCGGCCAAGACGGATTATGTAATTGCGGGGGCGGATGCGGGGTCGAAATTGAAGAAGGCGCAGGAACTGCAAGTGATGATTTTAAGTGAAGATGAATGGCTTTCGCTGATTGGCGAATAACGAAAAGGAATTTTTTATGACTGCAACTAGCACCAACCCTTTCCAGCAGAGTCCGCAATATTGGCGTGTGGTGTTTACGCTGCCGTCGGATGCGGCGGGCACGGCGGAAGAAGCGTTTAATGATATTGCGCTGGCGGTTTCGGGGTTTGAAACTGACGAGGCCAATGGGATATGGACGTTTGAATTATTGTTTGGCGAGGAGCCGGACATGGAGGATTTGAAGCGGCGGCTGATGGTGATGACGGCTTTGCACAATGTGCAAATCAGTGCGCCGGAGTTGCAGAAGGTGGAGCAGCAGGACTGGCTGGCGGCGTGTGCGCGGAGTTTTCCGCCACTGACGATCGGGCGGTTTTATGTGTATGGGTCGCATGTGGAAGAGGCGATGCCTACGGGCGTGATTCCGATTAAGGTGGATGCGGGCGCGGCGTTTGGGTCGGGCGAGCATGGCACGACGAGCTGCTGCCTTGAGGCGCTGGACTGGCTTTCCAAGAAGCGCAACTTCAAGGGTATTTTGGATATGGGTTGTGGTTCGGGCATTCTGGCGATTGGTGCGGCGAAGCTGTGGAAGACGGATGTGATTGCGGTGGATATTGACCCGGTGGCGGTGCGGGTTACGCAGGAAAATGTGCAGATCAACCGGGAGACGACGCGCATTACGGCGGCGGTTTCCGATGGGTATTCGGGGGCGGAGGTGAAGAAGCATGCGCCGTATGAATTGATTGTTTCCAACATTCTGGCGAGGCCGCTGATTGAGTTTGCGCCTTATTTGTATAAGAACCTTGCGGAGAATGGCTATGCGGTGCTTTCGGGGCTGCTTACCTCGCAGGAAACGCAGGTGACCAATGCGCATGTGCAGCAGGGGTTGAAGCTGGAGAAGCGGTTTGTGAGCGGGGAGTGGTGTACGCTGGTTCTGAAAAAGAAGTAGCTACTGTACCAAGGTGTTCACCTGTAGGAGGCCCTGGGAGACGAAATCCTTGGTGGTTTCGATCTGCTCGACGGTTTCCTTGGGAAGCAGGGATTTGTTGCTGCCGCCAAGCACGTAATCAATAAATCCATTGCCGATGCCCATGGTCTGGCTGCCGGGCTTCCATTCGCTGCGGCTGTAGCTGCGGAAGGTCTGGTACATGGCGAGATCATAGTGTTTCAGGATGCTGGTGAGGATGAGGCCGGGATAGGCGCTGGTTACATCGTGGTTATTGGCGATTAAAATTTGTTTGTGGGCGCGGGCGTTTTGGGCAGCGGCATCTAATAGTTCTTCGTCCTGAATGAATAATATATCTGCGCCGCTGTCGGTCAGGGCTTTGAGGGTGGCAGCTTTGGTGCCTTCGAGTTTCAGGCCTAAGAGCTGCACCACTTTGATTTCGGGGTTGGCGTGTTTGGCGCCCTGTAGGAAGCCATAGGCAAGGTTGCGGGTGTCGGCGGTGTCGTCTTTGCTGGCAAACGCGATGGTGCCGTTTTGGGTGCGAAGGGCTGCGAGCGCGCCCATCATGAAAGTGCCTTCCTGGTCGCGGAAATGCATGGCGCGGACGTTGGTGAAATAGAGCGGGGCGGTGGTGCCGATGATGGAAAAGTTGATGTCGGGGTAGAGGCTGGGGATTTTGGCGAGGGCTTCGTTGTTTTGCGGCTCGATGATGAGGACGAGGCCGATGTCTTCGTCGGCGATCTTTTCCATGCGGGCGGGGAGCTGGGCTTCATTAGAGAGCGGGACCTCTTTGATGGGTACGCTGTAATTGCTGCTAAGCTCGCGGACCATGCGTGAGACCATGGTTGCGTGTTCGCGGGCGATGTCGCTGCCGTCGTTAAAATAGATGACGGCTGCGGGCTTTACGCTGTTTTCGATGGTGCGGGTGCTGCCGCTGGTGGTTGTGGTGGCGTCGGTGACGGGCGCGGAGGCGGACAAGGCAAGCCCCAGCGCGCAAAGCGCTCCGCAGATGGCCACTTTTTTGCCTATTCCTGTCAGCATGGTTTTTTAATTATCCTTGAGCTATAGTCGCTTCCAGTATTCATTTTATATGGGTTGCATTGTTAAAAGGTAAACTTGGCCTGCAATACATAGGGGTAGGATGTGGTTATGAGCGCTTTGGTGAAAATACGTAATTTAATGGAAAAACAGAATGTTGCGGCTTATGTTCAGCCGGTGCATGATGAATTCCTTAACGAATATGCGCCGGACTGCAACCGCAGGGTTGAGTGGCTTTGCGGGTTTTCAGGGTCGGCGGGGAGTGTGGCGGTGACGGCGAAGAAGGCCGCATTGTTTACCGATGGGCGCTACACGCTGCAGGCAAAGAATGAGGTGGATGGCGCGCTGTATGAGCAGCATAACAGCGGGAGTGTGCCTGCGGAGCAGTGGCTGGCCGATACATTACCCGAAGGCGCGAAGGTGGGGTATGACCCGCGATTGTTTACGCGCAGCATGACGTACCGGATGGAAACGGTTTTGGCGGCGAAGAAGATGACGCTGGTTCCGGTTGCCAACATGGTGGATGCGGTGTGGGACGCACGGCCTGCGCAGCCGTCGTCGGCGTTGTTTGTGCATGAGCTGGAGTATGCGGGGGTGGAGTCTGCAGCGAAGCGCGCGGCGCTGGGGAAGGCGATTAAGGAGATGGGCGCGGAGTTTGCGCTTGTGGCGGCGCCCGATGCGGTGTGCTGGCTGTTTAATGTGCGGGCGCGCGATATTGAGAACACGCCGCTACTGCTTACCGTGGCGATTGTGGATGCGCAGGGACGTGCGGAATTATTTGTGGATGAGGCGCGGTGCAGTGATGCGGTGAAGGCGCATCTGGGCAAGGATGTGTGGCTGGTGCAGCCGAAGGAATTAGAGGCGCGGCTACGGGGCTTGAAGGGCAAGCGTGTGCTGTGCGACCCGCAAGGGGTTCCGGTGTGGTTTACGCAGACGCTGGAGGCGGCGGGCGCGGTAGTGGTTGAGGGGCAGGACCCTTGCGTGCTGCCCAAGGCATGCAAAAACCCGGTGGAGCTGGCGGGCATTCGCGCGGCCCATATACGCGACGGGGTGGCGGTTTCACAATTGCTGTGCTGGCTGGAGGCGCAAGTTTCGATTCGCGATGTGCGCGAGCTGGAGGTATGCGCGCATTTGCTGGAGTTGCGGGCGCGGAATAATTTATTCCTTGAGCCGAGTTTTAACACGATTTCGGGCAGCGGGCCGAACGGCGCGATTGTGCATTATCGCGCAACGGAGGCAAGCGACCGGAAGCTGGAAGCCGGCGAATTATTTTTGCTGGATTCGGGCGGGCAATACCCGGACGGTACGACGGATATTACGCGCACTGTGGCTGTGGGCGAATCCACGCCGGAGCAGCGCGACAGGTTTACGCGGGTGCTGAAGGGACATATTGCACTCGCCATGGCGAAGTTCCCGGAAGGCACGAGCGGCTCGCAGCTTGATGGGCTTGCGCGGCAGTTTTTGTGGCAGGCGAATTTGGATTATGACCATGGCACGGGGCATGGGGTTGGCATGTTTTTGAATGTGCATGAGGGACCGCAGCGCATCAGCAAGCGTGGGGGCGATGCGCCTTTGCGCACGGGCATGGTGGTGTCTAACGAGCCGGGCTATTACAAGGCGGGGGCGTATGGCATTCGCATTGAGAATTTAGTGACGGTGGTGGATACGCACATGGATGCGGGAAAGCGCTGGCTTTCGTTTGATACGCTTACATGCGTGCCGATTGATACACGTCTGGTGGATGTGAGTTTGATGGTGCCTTCGGAAAAAGAATGGCTGAACGCCTATCACGCATGGGTGCTGCGCTCGCTTAGCGATTCGCTGGAGGGAGCGGAGCGGTTGTGGCTTGCGCGGGCCTGCGCGGCTATTTAATCGCGTGCTACGGGTGCGATGAAGGGCAGGATCGTTTCTTTGCCGCCTGCGTTTACGCGGATGAAGAATTTCACGAGGCCTTCTTTTTCAGGTACGAAGACCACATCTTTGCCTGCTTCTGGCGTGATGTGGATCACGGTGCGGTAATCCGTGTAGATGCCGATAATGTCGGTGATGGTGACGGGGGTTCCGTTCGCAGATATTTTGAAGGTGCTTTCCTTGAAGCGTGTGAGCGCGTCTTCCAGCATCAGGGTATATGCGACTCCGTTTTGCGTGGTTTGCAGGGTGGCGTCATGCGGGGGGCTGCCAAGGCTGCGGGCGCCCAGATCTACGAAAGGATATTCGGGGAAAGAGCCGTCTTTGGGGGCGGCTTCGGCCCATATGCGGTAGCTGCCGGGATTGTGCGGGGTGAAGGTGAAATGGTACAGGCCGTCGGTTTTACCGGCTTTGGCGCGGATGGGCTGGAAGTCCGTAAAATGCGTGTCGAGGGCGTAAAGCAGGATGGTGTCGGTTTCAGGTGTGATGAGGTCGGCCTGGGTTAGCAGCGCGCGGCTTTTGACAGCGGTGAGCTTGGCGTCAACGGGGGTGGTTTTGCCGATGGCAACTTCGCCCAGCGGCACTAAGGTGAGGTGCAGGTTCTGGGTTTCGGGGTGTTTGTCGTGCATGGCTTCATGCACGCTGGAACACGCGGTGAGGGCTGCTAACAAAAGCAGGGGAAGAAGGCGGGAGTTTGCCATAGGGGTTCCTTTTAGGCCGCGATTTCGTTGTCTACGATGCTGAGCTTGGGGCTGCGCTTGCTGATTGCCATGTATTTGGGGTTGAACAGCAGCGGCTTCCTGTGGTGGTTGGCATGGTAGTAGATGCCGTGCCAGAAGAAATTGGCGAGTTTAAAGTAGGGGGTGTTGTCGAGGTTGGTGGCTACCGTTTCGCCCGTGACGGCATCGCGCGGGTGGGCGGTGTAGTTGATGTCTACGAACAGCAAATGATTGGTGATGTAGGACGGGATGTAGAAAAATACAAAGGCTGCGGGGCCGAGCAGCATGTACCAGAAGGCGACGTTCAGCGCGACCACGCCTAAGAACACGACCAGCACGGATTTATGCAGGATGGTGGTTTTGCGGCTGTTACCCCAATGTTCGCGGTAGCGCTCGGAAATTTTGGCGGAGGATTCGAGGAACATGGTGCTGGCGAACTGCCAGAAGCCACGGCCGTTCGGCGCGTGGGGGTCCATGCCGACGGTGTCGGAGTAGTGGTGGTGGATGAGGTGGATGAGCTTCCAGCCCATGAAGCCCCAGAGCTGGTGAAGCCCTGCGAGCTGGCCGCAGATTTCGTTCAGCCATTTGTTAGGGAAGCTGTTGTGCGTGGCGTTGTGGATGTAGACGGCGGAAAGACCGCCCAGATATATACCCAACGGAATCAGGGCAATGTGCCAGAGATGGAAATGGAACTCGTAAAATTTAGGTGTGCGCACGGCGTGGAGCAGGGTGCAGGCCAGCAGCATGGCGCAGAAATTCAAGGTGAAAGACCGGATGTGCAGGTAAGGGTCTACGTAAAAACGTTTCATCAAAGACATGAAAGCGGCGCTCCAGCGAGGTTGTGAGGATTAAGGTATAACATTTTTCTTACCCACATCCATGGCAATTTCTAGCTATTTTGCTGAATTTTCACGGTTAATAACTTATTAACGAGGGGTATGCTATGCTATGCGATAGCCGTTTAAATTATTTAGCGCCCTTCATGCACGCATTTTGCTGTAAGCCATTGTTCGACAAACCGCATCAGGGCTTCAGCCTGCTTGAATTGTCGGTGGTGATGGTGATTATCGCCGTGATGGCTGGCTCAGGCATGGTGGTGGGTAAGGCCACCTTGGAATCGGCGCAGATAGCGACCACAAATACGCGGCTTAACACCATTGAAACTGCGCTGCTTTCTTTCCGCCGCGCCAATGACCGCCTGCCTTGCCCCGGTGACGCCACAGCGCTGCAAAGCAGCGCCAATTACGGCAAAGAAGCCTCGGCGGCGGGGGATTGCAAAACAACGGGCAGCCCGGTTACGAATTATTCGGCGTCGGTGGGCGGCAGTACGATTGTGGAAGGCTCGCTGCCTACGAAGGCGCTGAGCCTGCCGGATGAATTCATGTATGACGGCTGGGGACGCAAGTTCGCCTATTCTGTGTGGGCGCCTGCCACGGCGCAGCGCGGGTTTGTGAATTACGGTATTTCGTCGAATTGCGGCATGGAAAGCATTCGCAATTCGGTGGGCATGGCGCGCAGCAATAACGGCATTTACACGCTGGTGAGCTACGGGCCAAACGGGCATGGCGCGTATAACGAAATGGGCCAGCGCCTGACATCGCAAAGTGCAAACACCGACGAGCATACCAACTGCCATTGCGGCACAAACGGCGTGGATACGGGCTATCTCGGTACGTATGTGGACAAGGACCGCACGGAAAACCCGAATAACTCGCTCGACGTGTTTGACGATATCGTGCGCTACAAAGAGCGCTGGCAGCTACAGAATTATTTCGACGAATATAATCCCGGCGGCTATCTCATCTGCCCGTCTACGGGGCCGGGGGTGCGCACCTACGGGCTTGCCGTCAACGATTATGTGGGCACGGCTGAAGCGGTGGGCGATTTGAACGGCGACGGGATAAAAGATTTCATTATCGGCATTCCGCGCAGGGGCACCGCCAGCGCAGGCTCGGTGGCGGTGGTATTTGGCAAGGCAAACGGCGTGGCGAACCCGCTGCCGCTTTCGGGGCTTGATGGCACGAACGGGTTCATGATCAACAGCCTCGAAGTATCTGACTGGGCTGGCTCGGCGCTGGCGGTGGGCGATTTCAATAATGACGGTATTCAGGATGTCATCATCGGCGCGCCGCACTCGACAGCAGGCAAGGGCAAGGTGTATGTGGTGTTTGGCCATGTGGCGCCGTGGACCCCAACGGTCAATCTGGCGACGCTTGCAGGCACGGACGGGTTTGCGGTTGTCAATAATATCGCAGGGATTAATGATGCGCTTGGCAGCAGCGTTGCCGCAGGGGATTTGACGTATGACGGGCGCGACGACCTGGTGATCGGAGCGCCGGGAACGGCTAGTAACAAAGGTTCGGTTTACATTATCAAAGGGCGCACGGGCGCATGGTCGGCAAGTAATACGCTTTCGTCGCTTATCTCTTCGGAAATTGATGGCGGTACAGGAGAGGCAGCTGGCTCGGCGCTGGCGGTGGCCGACGTGAATGGCGACGGCCTCAAGGATTTGATCGTGGGCCTGCCGGGCGACGGCGTAAGCATGCCCGGTTCGGTCATTATCCGTTTCGGCATGTCGCTGGGGTTTGCCAATACCAATTACACCACGCTTACGGGTTATAACGGCTACCGCCTGGTCGGTGAAACGAATGGCGATTTGTTCGGCTCGGCACTGGGCACGGGGGATGTGGACGGGAACTATATCAACGATATCGTTATCGGCGCGCCGGGCTATTCGAGCAACAGGGGCGCTGCGTATATTTATTTTGGCACTACGGCGCGCAAACCGCTCAGCACCCAGATTGCAAAAATCAACGGGTTCAACGGCACGCGCCTGACAGGCGCGACCGCAGGCGACAAGGCTGGTACCGCTGTGGGCGTTGCGGATTTGAACGGTGACGGGTATGGCGATGTTATTGTGGGTGCGCCGGGGGCATCGCCGGGCGGGCTTGTGGGGGCGGGTTCAACCTATGTGATGATGGGGCAGGCTTCGGGCTGGACCCCTACACTTGCGCTGAGCAGCGTGGATGGCACAACGGGCTATATTCTGAATGGCTCCACCGCGGGCGATAGTTCCGGCAGCTCGCTGGCCATTGGGGATCTGGATAATGATTACATTACCGATATTATTATTGGCGCGCCGAATGCCGATTATACTTTCACCAATTCGGGTGCGGTGTATTTGTATTATGGCCAGCGCAAGGATCCGCCGTGGTCGCTTACCACGGATTTGAACAGCATGTAGGTTTTTTGGGTAAGCGCCGTTTTTATTCGCCAGTGGTGCCGAAGCGGCGGTTGCGGCGGCTGAATTCGTGCAGGGCATCTTTGAATTGTTCGGTGCCGAAATCGGGCCAGAGCACGGGCGTGAAGTAAAACTCGGTGTAGGCGGCTTGCCATAATAAGAAGTTGCTCAGGCGTTGTTCGCCGCCGGTGCGGATGAGAAGGTCTGGTTCGGGCATGCCCGCCGTGTCCAGCATGGCGCTTAAGCGCTCTTCGGTCAGGGCTTCGGGGGTGAGGGTGCCGTTTTGCAGTTGGGTTGCCAGTTTTTTGATGGCGCGCACGATTTCCTGGCGGCTGCCGTAGGAAAGGGCGATGGTGAAATTAAATGACGTGTTGCCAGCAGTGAGGGCGAGGGCTTCGTCCATGCGCTTTTTGATGTCGTCATCGAGCTGGCTGGTGTCGCCAATGAAGCGCAGGCGGATGTTGTTTTCATGCAGCGTTGGCAGCTCTTTTTCCAGATAGTGACGCAGCAGTTGCATCAGGTCGCTGATTTCGTCGGTGGGGCGGCGCCAGTTTTCGGCGGAGAAGGCGTAAATTGTGAGGTAGCGCACGCCCGTGTCGCGGCAGGTGTTCAGGATGGTGCGCAGGGCGTCGGCGCCCTTTTTATGGCCAGCGGTGCGCGGAAGGCCGCGCGCGCGCGCCCAGCGGCCATTGCCGTCCATGATGACGGCGACGTGTGCAGGCAGGCGCTCAGGATTTGGCGCTGCTGTTTTTGGTTTGATTTTTAAAAGCCCGGAAAGCCGCATGGTTGGCCCTTAGGTTACGGCTTAGTTACCGAGGATTTCCTTGTCCTTCACCACGAGCGCTTCATCAATTTTCTTGATGAATTCGTCGGTGAGTTTCTGGATCAGTTCGGAATTCTTGGTGTGCTCGTCTTTGGAGATATCACCGTCTTTTTCCTGCTTCTTCAGCGTGTCCATGCCGTCGCGGCGCACATTGCGCACGGCAACTTTGCCTTCTTCGGCGTATTTGGCGGCGATCTTGGTGAGTTCTTTGCGGCGCTCCTGCGACAGTTCGGGGATGGGCACGCGCACGAGCTGGCCGTCGGCGGCGGCGTTCACGCCAAGACCTGCGGCGTTGATGGCTTTTTCAACGCTTTTCACGGTGCCTTTGTCCCATACTTGCACGGAGAGCAGGCGGGGTTCGGGGATGCTGATGTTGGCCACCTGATTCAGGGGAACCATGCTGCCATAGGCATCCACCATGATATTTTCGAGGAGGGATGCGTTGGCGCGTCCCGTGCGCAGGCCACCAAATTCCTGGTGGAGGCTTTTTACAGCGCCTTCCATGCGGCGGCGGAGTTCGTTCAAATCAGCAGTCATAATAACCTCTACTTTTTCTTGTCTGTAATCAGGGTGAATTTGCCTTTGGCGCACACGGCATCGGCAATGGAATTTTTGTTATGGATGGAGAACACCATAATGGGGATCTGGTTTTCGCGGGCCAGCGAAATGGCGGCGGCGTCCATGACTTTCAGGTCGCGCACCAATACTTCGTGGTAGCTGAGGGTGTCGAAATGCTTGGCCTTTTTGTCCTTGCGGGGGTCTGCGTCGTACACGCCGTCTACTTGCGTGCCCTTCATCAGCAGGTCGCAGCCCATTTCGTTGGCGCGCAGTGCTGCTGCGGTGTCGGTAGTGAAATACGGGTTGCCGGTGCCCGCAGCGAAGATGACGACGCGGCCACGCTCCATGTGGCGCTCGGCACGGCGACGGATATAGGGTTCGCAGATCTGCATCATGGAGATTGCGGAAAGCACGCGGGTTTCAACGCCCATGCGCTCAAGGCAATTCTGAATGGCGAGCGCGTTCAGCACGGTTGCCAGCATGCCCATATAATCGGCGGATGCGCGTTCCATACCCACTTGCGCGCCCTGGATGCCGCGGAAGATGTTGCCGCCGCCGACCACGAGGCACAGCTCGGTGCCGATGGCGATAGCGCCTTTGATGTCTTCGCAGATGCGGTTGATGGTTGCCTGGTCTTGCCCGTATTGCTGGTCGCCCATCAGGGCTTCGCCGGAGATCTTGAGCAGTACGCGCTTGAATTTCGGTTTCATGCTGCTTTTAGGGGCAGCGGTTTTGGAAGATTTTTTGGGCGCCTTGGGCGACATCAGCACCGGCTTGACAGCGGGCTTTACGGATGATTTGGCGGAGGTGGTTTTTTTCATGCTTTTGCTCATGGGGTAGAATTAGTACCTATTCCAAGCCAGTTCAACATAGAATTGTACCTAGATAGCCCAAGTGCGCCCGCGCTGTCTATGCATTTAGTGGCGGTTAACACGGTTTTAATGGGTTTGGCGTAAGATTCAGGCTTCCTTTAGCCTTTGGGCCTTTATGCGGGTTTTACTTTACGTATTTTTACTGTGCGCGGCGGGGCTGGTGTATAACAACCCCGCGCTCAGGCGCCCGGATCGCTGGTTCAGCGCGCCGGTGTCGCATGTGGCGACGCGTTCTGTAATGGAATTCGTGCAGCGCAAGGATGTGGAGATGTATTCATTATCCACCTGCGGGCATTGCGAGAATCAGGCGCGCGCCATGGTTGCGGCGGGCATTACGTTTACGCGCTATAATATTGATAGGGACGCAGGGCGGATGCAGGAACTGAACCAGCGGCTGATTAATGCGGGGCAGCCGCCGGGCGGGGGTGTGCCGATCCTTTTTGTGGGCAGCACCATGTTTCGCGGGGAAACGCCCGTGAGCCAGCTTAAGGCCGTGATACAGTAATTTATTTCAGCAGGATGTTGGTGACTTCGTAAAGCTGCGTGCGGGCGCGCATGACGAAGAAGCCCTGCGTGGCCAGATGATTTGGGAAGAACTGGCTGTCGGGCGCGGCGTTGATGATCAGGAAATTATGCAGTTTCATGCCGTCGCGCAAAGACTCTTCCATCTGGTCCCAGACGGTGTCGAGCTGCTTTTCCTTGATGATGTCGGCAAAATCAATTTTGAGTTCGCGCAGGATCAGGTAATTAGCATAAAGGCGGCCTTTGGTGTGGTAGAAAAGGTCGGCGGAGCCGCCGAAAGACAGGCCTGAGCGGGTTTCCACATAGGTTGCGATGCTGGCCGAAGATGCGCCGAGGTCGCCTGCGATACGGTTCAGGGTTTCGATAAGGTTGTCGGCGCGGCGGTCGAAGATTGCGGTGCCTTTACTGAGCCGCTCATTATAGCTTTTCAGGGCTTCGATGGCGGCGCGGTATTGCGTGGGGGAGCTGGCGGTGGGGAACCACGAGGTGGAGAAATCAAACATCCAGACATAGGGCGAATAGTTCAGCAGGCCGTTGGCTTTTTGCAGGTCGGGGTCGGCCTGGGAGGAGCCACGGGTGCGGCCTACCTGGTCGTACATTTCAATGGAGAAGCGCGATAACGCCGAGAGGATGCCGCGCTGGAAGGCGGGCATGCGGGTGAGCATGGCGCCGGGGAAGAACACGGGGTCGCTGGCGACCCAGCGGTTTTTATTCGTTTCGCGGTCTATGAGGGCGATGGCCATGGCGACGGCGTGGCTGCCGCCATCAATGTAATAGCTGTCGGCGCTGAATTTTTCGGAGTCATCAATGTTATGCACCACCACCATGCCCACGGGGTAGTACACCAGCGCGATGAACAGCACGATGACGCCCGCCGCAATTGCGACATAGCGGGGGAGGGATTTGAGTTTTTCGAGGATGATTTTCATAGCTTCACTTGTAGCAGAGTAAAGGGTGGTGGCAAAATGAAAACATGGGAAGGTATTCTTTAATTTTGCGCTTAAGCGCCGCGCATGCTGCACGCCTCAATGGCGCTAGTCGTCGTAAAGGACTCCTCCGGGGGAATACTGACATAAAAAAAGGGGATGCATCCGCATCCCCTTTTTGTCTTGTGCCAATTAGGCTTAGGCGCTCATGGCGGCTACTTCGGCTGCGAAGTCGCTGGTGGCTTTTTCGATGCCTTCGCCGAGGCGGTAGCTTACGAAGCCGGTGATTTTCACCGGTGCGCCAACGGTTTTAGCAGCGTCGGCCACGGCCTGGCTGATCTTGGTTTTGCCATCAATCACGAAGAGCTGTTCGAGCAGAACGACTTCTTCGTAGTATTTGCGTACGCGGCCTTCGACCATCTTTTCGATCACGTCGGCGGGCTTGCCGGATGCAGTTGCCTGATCGCGGTATACGGCGCGTTCGCGGTCGAGCTTGGCGGCGTCTACGTCTGCGGTGCTGAGCGCGTCGGGGCGGGCTGCTGCGATGTGCATGGCAACCTGTTTGCCGAATGCTTCAGCGGCGGTTTTGTCACCGTCGGTTTCAACACCTACGAGAATGCCGATTTTGCCCATGCCGGGAGCCACAGCGTTGTGGATGTAGCTGGCTACGACGCCCTTGGTGACGCTCAGCAATGCTGCGCGGCGCAGGGTCATGTTTTCGCCGCTGGTTGCGATGGCATTGGAGATTTGTTCTTCGATGGTTTTGCCGGTCTTGGGGCATTTGGAAGCTTTCAGGGCTTCCACATCGGAGATGTCGTTTTCAATGGCCATGGTTGCGATACCGCTGGCGAGCTGCTGGAACTGTTCGTTGCGGCCGACGAAATCGGTTTCGGCGTTCAGTTCGATGATAGCGCCTTTGGTGCCTTTGGTGGCAACGGCTACAACGCCTTCGGCAGCTACGCGGCCAGACTTTTTGGCGGCAGCGGAGAGGCCTTTTTTGCGCAACCAGTCAATGGCGGCTTCCATGTCACCGTTGTTTTCGGTGAGGGCTTTGCGGCAATCGAGCATGCCTGCGGCGGTGGTTTCGCGAAGGGTTTTAATCATGTCTGCGGTGATCGCGGTCATATCGTCCTCATATCTATAAAAATTGGGTTTTCAGCGAACACACGCTGTTTTGCCACCCTATAGATAGGGAGCAAAACAGCGTGATTCAATAGCTGCTATTCGTCCGACTTTTTGGCTTTCGGAGCGGCTTTTTTCACAACCGTCGGAGCTTTTTTCGCTGCCGGGGCGGGAGCGCCTTTGCGCGGGGCCCCACGGGAAGCCGATTTCTTTTCGTCGGCTTCGGCTTTGCCTTCGGTGGCGAGGTCGTCATCGAGGTTCAGGATTTCGCCGCCGTCTTCGCGGGCGCCCATGTCAACGCCGGAAGCGACCATGCTCTGCTGGATGCCACCCAGCACTGCGTCGGAAAACAGACGGCAGTACAGGTTGATGGCGCGGGTGGAGTCGTCGTTGCCCGGAATCGGGAAGGTGATGCCTTCTACGGAGCAGTTGGAATCCACGATCGCAGCGATGGGGATGCCCAGCTTCTGCGCTTCTTTAACGGCGAGGTCTTCCTTGTTGGTGTCAATGATGAAGATCAGGTCGGGACGGCCGCCCATGTCTTTGATACCACCGAGGGAGGCTTCCAGCTTATCGCGCTGGCGGCTCATGCTCAGGAGTTCTTTCTTGGTGAAGCCAACGTTCGGCTGGTTCAGATGCTCATCGAGCTTGCGCAGGGTTTTGATGGAAACCTGAATGGTGTTCCAGTTGGTGAGCAGACCACCCAACCAACGCTGGTTGATGTAGTACTGGCCGCAACGCTTTGCAGCTTCGGAGATGGGGTCGGCGGCCTGGCGCTTGGTCCCTACGAAGAGGATACGGCCGTTCTGGGCAACTACGTCGCGCACGGCGGCGAGCGCCTGATGCAGCATGGGAACGGTTTTGCCGAGGTCAATGATGTGAATGTCGTTGCGCACGCCGTAGATGTACGGTGCCATGCGGGGATTCCAGCGTTTGGTTTTGTGACCGAAGTGAACGCCAGCTTCGATAAGCTCGCGCATGTTAAAAGCGGGGAGGGCCATTGTATAGTTCCTTTTTCCGGTTAGACATCGGCAAAATGTGTGTGACTCTTTAAGAGACCGGATGGCTTGTGTAGCTCCGCTACCTTCGCCGTCATTTTGCCTGTTTATTCCCTACCCACCATGGGCAAGGGATGTGCTTTCTAGCATAATCCGCTGGGGGTTCAAGGGGTTTTTACTAGGGATTTGCTGGTTTTTTGGGGTGTAAGCGCTTGTTTTTCACAGTGCGGGGGTGAAATTAATGGTAATAATAAGCAATAACAGTTGTTTATTTGTGTTTTGGGGTGGTGTGGGTTTTTGGCACTTTGGGGTGAGTGGGTATGTGGGGGTAAATATCGCAGTGCAGCACCTAAGTTTCAATAGGTTAAGGGTGTGTTATTCCGGTTGGCGGTTATGGCGTCGTTGCAACACCGGAATCCATGGGGGTTTGTCACAAAACTTTCACAGAAAATCTTTGAATTATCGTGCTATATGTCGGATAATAGTTAATAAAAAAATTTACGCACATATAAGCACGCAACAGGGGCACACGCAGGGCATTATTCGGGCATGAACAAGCCAAAGGATATCACCAAAGGGCTAGAGGCATTACGGGAGGCGAACACGGATTCGCCCCAAGGCGCCAGCGCTGTGGCAAGTGCGGACGCGAACACGGGCACGGCCACTGCGTTTGCAACTACGGGGCCGCGCGCTTCGGGAAAAAATACCAATCCTTTCGCCGCTTCGGTTGCACCTTCTGCCGCGCCTGCCGCTGCGGATTTGAACCCGCGTGAAAACCCTTTCAAGCAAGACTTGCCAAAGAGCGGGCAGAACATGGGCGGGTACAGCCCGCAGATGACGCCGCCGATTGACCTCACGCGCAAAAGCTGGGAAGCAACGAACAACCGCTCGCTTGGCTGGAGCGAAGATCCGAAGAGCCGCCTTGCCATCCGCATGTTTTCACGCGGGGTGCTGGGTGCGGCATTCTTTACCGCAGGCGGCATTCTTACGAAAAAATGGATGACGGGCGAAAACGCCTACCACGCCACCGAGAGCTTCAGCCAGCAGAAGAACCCGCTGCAGGTGATTGCAAAGCTGATTGACACGGTGGCGGGCAAACCGATTGAAACAACCGTTGCGGCTGTTGCGGGCAAGGAAGCGGGGCTTGCGTCTGTGCGCTTCCGCTCTACGCGCTACACCACGTTCGGCAAGGAAATGCGCGGGCGCAGCCTTGGCGATGAAGCGGTGAATATTACCTTCGACTTCTTCTGCGCCAGCATTGGCGACGCGTGGGGCCGCGACATTGCGGGCATTATTGACCCCAACACGAAGAAGACGTGGATAGACGACAAGGGCAACATCAACGTGTCCAAGGCTGTGCAGCAGGCGATCACGAAGGCGACGCGCTATGTGACGTATAACGGCGGCGAAGACTGGGCGGTGGCGATTCCTTATGCGTATTTCATGAAAGGCCAGCGCGAACTGCTGGACCGCGCGACGCCGGGTTTCAAATATGATTTCGACCGCCAGCTCAACGGCGGCAGCTTCCGCCTGAAGGATAACCAGATTGTAGGCAACTATAACAAGACCGGCATGGCCGACCTGCAGTCGCGCTTTACGGTGTATAACATCGGCACGCTGATGTACCGCGAAGCCTACGACTATGCGGGGCAGTTGCTGAAGGGCAAAGACGCGCACCTGTATGGCTCGCCGGAAGGGCAGCACGAACATAAGAACCTGCTGGGGCAGGCGGGCGATTTGCTGAAATGGACGGCGCGCAGCGCTATCAAGGGCACGATCATCATGACGCCTTCTGTGCCGCTGTTCTGGATGACGCGCACGCCGCAGACGAAACATCGCGGCCTGTTCATTGACCCGGAAAAAGGCATGTTGGGCCGCCCGCCAAACGGGCAGGGCTTCCCAGGGGATTCGATCCATGCGAATACGCCCGTGCCTTCCGCTTCGACCTATGTGGATTACTGGCAGTACCAACACATGCCGGGCGAACCTGTGCTTACGCGCCACCGTGTGGTGAGCCCCGGCACCAATGTCGGGCGCATTGACCCCACGCTTGTAGGGCCTGCGCATGGCCCGAACACGTTTAACGCGCATGCGCGCAGTTTCGGGCCGGTGGACTCGGTGTTCAACGGGCTGGGCAAGGCTAACTATGACGTGGCGCACGCCGCAACCATTCCTGCGCGCTGGATTGACGATCATTCGATGGGGGCTACCCACCAGATCAAGGAAGCGATGGGGATTACTGACCATACGCCGCGCCGTTTTGTGCGCCCGATGGTCTATGCGGCGGCGTCGTACACGCCGTACATGTATGCCAAAGCGGAATTCGCGAATTTGTGGGATAACGGTAAGATGGACCTTGCGGCTGAGCGCCTGATTGACGGCGCGGCGAAGCTGAACTGGGGCGAGTTCAAAAAGGGTGTGGGTGAAGTGTATAACTCCGTGCTGTACCGGCCGCTGGCCGACCCGAAGCGCGAAGTGGAAGCACAGCGCCGCATGCTGGTTGATACGTCGCCTGCCGACGTGTTTGTGGAAACGCAGGCCGAGCAGGTGATCCAGAAACAAAAGGCCAACTGGCGCGACCGGGTGATCAGCGGCCCGCCGGTTGAAAAGCAAGTGATTGCCGCCCACGACGAGAAGAGAGTCCCTGCGAAAAAAGCCAGCTACGCCGAGCAGGAAGCCATGCGCAAGGCGCTGGAAGAATTAACTCCGCCTACGAATTCCATCAATTAGGTTCAGTGAGCTGGGAAGTGTGTGTCCCCGGACGCGCGCCTTGCTCTTTGCTTTACGCCGCCGTTGGCGGCCTTACGCGCCATGGGGCGCGGCGCGCGGTCGCGCTTGCACGCGAAGGGCGTGGGGATGTATGCGGATAGGTTGTGCCTGTCTGCTAATTAATCGTTGGGGCCGAGCATGGTTTCGGGGCGGACCCATTGGTCGAACTGTTCGCTGGTGAGGAGGCCGAGGGCGATGCCGGCTTCTTTGAGCGAGGTGTGTTCCTTGTGGGCTTTTTTGGCGATTTTGGCGGCGTTGTCGTAGCCGATATGGGGGTTCAGCGACGTTACCAGCATCAGGGATTCGTTCATGAGCTGGTTGATGCGTTCCTTGTTGGCGATGATGCCCACCACGCAATTATCGGTGAAGGAGTTCGCGCCATCGGCCAGCAGGCGGATGGATTGCAGCACGTTGTAGATGATGACGGGTTTGAACACGTTGAGTTCAAAATGGCCGTTGGAACCGCCGATGGTGACGGTGACGTGGTTGCCCATGATTTGGGCGCAGACCATGGTGAGGGCTTCGGACTGGGTGGGGTTCACCTTGCCGGGCATGATGGAGGAGCCGGGCTCGTTTTCGGGCAATGACAATTCGCCGAAGCCGCAGCGCGGGCCGGAGCCGAGCAGGCGGATGTCGTTGGCGATTTTCATGAGCGATACGGCCAGCGTGTTGAGCGCGCCGGACGCATCCACCAGCGCGTCATGGGTTGCGAGTGCCGCGAATTTGTTGCGGGCGGTAACGAAGGGCAGTTTAGTAACATTGGCCACTTCCTGCGCGAAGGCTTCGGCGAAGCCTTTTTTAGCGTTCAGGCCGGTGCCGACGGCGGTGCCGCCCTGGGCGAGTTCCATGAGTTCGCAGAGGATGCCTTTTTGGCCGAGGCGTATGATGTTGTCTTCGATCATCTGCACGTAGCCGGAGAATTCCTGACCGAGGGTGAGGGGGGTTGCGTCCTGCAAATGGGTGCGGCCGATCTTGATGATGTCTTTAAATTCCACGGCTTTGTCGTTTAGCGCGTTGCGCAGCTTTTGCAGCGCGGGGATGAGGCTGTGGGTGATTTCCATGGCGGCTGCGATGTGCATGGCGGTGGGGTAGGAGTCGTTGCTCGACTGGCCCATGTTCACGTGGTCATTGGGGTGTACGGGTTTTTTGCTGCCCATGACCCCGCCCATCATTTCGATGGCGCGGTTGGAGATGACTTCATTCGCGTTCATGTTGGTCTGGGTGCCGGAGCCGGTTTGCCACACTACGAGGGGGAAGTGTTCGTCGAGCTTGCCTTCCATGACTTCGGTGGCGGCGCTTACGATTTTTTCGCCGATGGTTTTATCCAAAACGCTGAGCTGCATGTTGATGATGGCGGCGGAGCGCTTGAGCGTTCCCAGCGCGTGGATCAGCGGTTTGGGCATGGTTTCGCCGCCGATTTTGAAGTTCTGCAAAGAGCGCTGGGTTTGCGCGCCCCAGTACGCGTCGTTTGCCACGTCAATATTGCCAAAGCTGTCGGATTCGCTGCGGGTGCCCATGTTTTTATCCTTGAGTGCGTTTTGTGTCATTTGCTGTCCATGATGTTGACGTGGCCCATTTTGCGGCCATCGCGGGTTTCGGTTTTACCGTAGAGATGCAGCTTTGCGTTTGGCATGGCCGCGTAGGTTTTCCAGTCGTTGATGTCGTTGCCGATGAGGTTCACCATGCGGGCGTCGCACAGCCGGGCGGGGTTGCCCAGCGGCAGGCCGCAGATGGCGCGCACGGTCTGGGCGAACTGGCTGGTGATGCAGGCGTCCATGGTCCAGTGGCCGGAGTTGTGCGGACGGGGGGCCATTTCGTTGATGATGATGTCGTCATTGTCGGTCACGAACATTTCGATTGCGAGCAGGCCCACGAGGTCAATGCCTTTGGCGATGGTGTGGGCGATGGCCTCCGCTTTGTCGCGCAAGCCCTGGGCGATGGGGGCGGGGGCGATGGTTTCGGACAGGATATGGTGTTTGTGGATGTTCTGCACCGGGCAGTAGCTTTGCATGTTGCCGCTTTTGTCACGGGCGATGATGACGGAGATTTCCATGCGGAAATTCACGAATCCTTCCAGCACCGCATCGTCGGTTTTGAGCGCGTTCCATGCGGGCTCTAAATCGGCTTCGGATTTCAGCATCACCTGGCCTTTGCCGTCGTAGCCCATGCGCGAGGTTTTGACGATGGCGGGAAGGCCGAGGGTTTTTGCAGCCTTGCGCAGATCGTCGAGCGAGTGGACGGGAATGAAAGGTGCGGTTTTGACGCCGAGGTCGTTGATCGTCTTTTTTTCCTGCACGCGGTGTTGGGCGGTTGCCAGCACTTCCGGCGAGGGGAATACGGGCACGAGTTTTGCAAGTGCCGCCACGGGCGCGAGGGGGATGTTTTCAAATTCATAGGTCACCACGTCCACGCTGCTTGCGAATTGGGCCAGGGCTGCTTCGTCTTCGTAGGCGGCGGTGGTGCTGTGCGCGGCGACTTCGCTGGCGGGGCAGTTTGCTTCGGGGCAATAGATATGGGTGTGGTAGCCCATTTCGGCGGCGGCCATGGCGAGCATGCGGCCAAGCTGGCCACCGCCTAAAATGCCAATGGTTTTACCGGGAGCGATGGTGGGCATGTTAGTTTCCGGGGGTGAGGGCGACGGAGTCGGTTTGCGCTTTGCGCCAGTCGGCGAGGCGCGTGGCAAGGCCTGCGTCGGACAATGCGAGGATGGAGGCGGCCAGCAGGCCTGCGTTGATGGCGCCGGGTTTGCCGATGGCGAGGGTTCCTACCGGAATGCCGCCGGGCATTTGTACGATGGAGAGCAGGCTGTCCATGCCCTTCAGCGCGTGGCTTTCGACGGGTACGCCCAGAACGGGCAGGGTGGTCATGCTGGCGGCCATGCCGGGGAGGTGGGCGGCGCCGCCTGCGCCAGCGATGATGACTTTGACGCCTGCGTCTTTGGCTTTGGTGGCAAAATCATACAGGCGCTGGGGGGTGCGGTGAGCGGAAATGACGGATTTGGTGTAGGGGACGGCAAGCGCGTCGAGGGTGCTTGCGGCGTGCTGCATGGTGTCCCAATCGGAGGTGCTGCCCATAATAATAGCCACGGGCGCCGTATTCTGACTCATTTCTGCTCCTTACCCCTGTTTTTGAGTGGGGAACGTACAACAATTGCCCGAAAAGTCAAAAATAATTGCCAGTTGGGGCATTTAGGCGCCGAAAACGCAAGAGCGCGAGGATCGCAGTTAATAATAGTTAATCAAAATATTTAACTTTTGTAGCCTTCTTAATAAAAACCTAACACATATACTGTAGGTAATTAGGTTAATAAAGTGCTTATAAGGCTTCTAAAACCTATAGATTAGTGATATATATATGACACAAGCGCTCAAGAGAGCCAAAGGGGAAGGTACACGTGAGTGGCTTATCCGTTTTGCAGAAACCAGTGAAAACGATAATGCTATGAAGAATCAATCTGTTGAAGAACTCCCCAAGACTGAAACTTCTTCGAAGCAATTTCGCACCTCTGAACGACTCCAGATGTTGGGTATTCCCGAAGCGGAGATGACGCCGTCGGTGAGCCTTGCCGTGTCGGCGCTGATCGAAAAACTCGACGATGTGAACCGCGAACTTTCGCGCACGAAAGACAGCCTGTCGGAAATCGAACGTTTGGTGGATGTGGATTGCCTTGCGCCGATCCCGAACCGCCGCGCCTTTATGCGCCGCCTGAGCTGGGCCATTACCATGCATGACCGCTACGCGCACCCCTCGACCATCCTGTATTTCGATATCAACGATTTCAAGCAGATCAACGACCAGTACGGCCATGCGGCGGGGGACCTTGCTATCAGGCATGTGTCGCAGCTGCTTTCGGCGGCCATGCGCGAGTCGGACTTTCTGGCCCGCATTGGCGGCGACGAGTTTGCCATCATCATGTATTACGCCTCGGAAGATGCGGCCCGCAAGAGGGGCGCCAAGATTGCCGAGAAGCTGCAAAAAACGCCGTTTCACTTTAACGGCAAGGCGCTTTGCGTATCTGCGGCCTATGGCTGCTACACGGTGCGCTGCGGCGACGACGCGGAATCCTCGCTCGCTGCGGCGGATATGTCCATGTATGTGGATAAGCGCCGGATCAAGGCTGGCACGGCTTCAGCTTAACCCTTAGGTTTTTAAGCTTCTGAATCTCCCTTAGTCTGCTGATTTTCCTTTCCTTTCGGGAGGGGCATTTCCGTGGTTGTGCAATGACTTGGGTTTTGCTACATTGCGCATCCGGTTTTTAAAAAATATAGCAGGGGCCAACGAAACCATGTTCAACATCCACGCCAAAGCCGCGTTGTTTTTCTCGATCGCAGCATTGTCCTTCGCGGGCGATGCATTAGCCGCCGATAAGACGGTGACCATCGGAACTGCTGGTGTTACGGGCGTGTATTATCCTGCGGGCGGCGCCATTTGCCGCCTTGTGAACCGTGGCCGCAAAGAACACGGCATTCGCTGCACGGTGGAATCCACCGGCGGCTCCATCAATAATTTAGAAGCCATCAACAAGGGCGAGCTGGAACTGGGCGTTGTGCAGTCCGACCTTTTGTATGATGCTTATAACGGCATGGAAGTATTTGCCGATGTGGGCGCGGATAAGCGCTTGCGTAGCGTGTTCGCGCTGCACTCCGAGCCGTTTACGGTTGTGGTGCGCAAGGATGCGAAGATCAATACGTTCGACGATTTGAAACGCAAAAAAGTATATCTGGGCGCGCCCGGCAGCGGCATGCGCGCGACCATGGAAGAGCTGATGCACCAGAAGGGCTGGACGGAAAAAACCTTTTCCAGCGTGGTTGACCTGAAGAGCACCGACCAGGCGCAGGCGCTGTGCAGCGGCAAAATTGACGCTATGATTTATGCGGGCGGCCACCCTAACGGCGCCATCCAGCAGATCACCAGCATGTGCCCCACCAAACTGCTCGATGTTGACGGCGACATCATTGACAAGATGATTGCAGACCATCCGTATTACGCACACGCCATCATTCCCGGCGGCATGTATGTGGGCAACCCTAAGGATGTCCACACGTTCGGCGTGAAGGCAGTACTGGTCGCATCGTCGGAACTCGACGACAATACCGTGTATGAAATCGTAAAGGCAGTATTCGACAATATTGATAACTTCAAAACGCTGCACCCCGTGTTTGCCACCCTCAACCCCAAGTTGATGGTGCTGACTGGTAACACTGCGCCCATCCACCCCGGCGCATTAAAATATTTCAAAGAAAAAGGTCTGATTGATCAATAGACAGACCGTAATCTTTGCGTATATACGACCATCCGTATCATTTTTAGGAGAGTTATGACCGCTTCTGTGAAGTCATTGTTAGGTAAACTGTGGTTCCGTGTTCTGCTTGGCTTAATTCTTGGTATCTTCGTTGGTTTCACTGTAGGCCCCATGCAGGACGTGTTCGGCATGGATGGCAAAAGCTTCCTGACCGATTACATCAAACCCATCGGCACTATCTTTATCAACCTGATCAAGATGGTCGTCGTGCCGCTGATTTTCTTCTCGCTTGTTTCGGGCATCACGGGCATGACCGACGCCGAAGCCTTCAAGCGCATTGGCCTTAAATCCGTTGGCGCGTACCTGATGACGGGCGCGTTTGCGGTTTGCATCGGCTTGCTGTTTGGCACCATCTTCCATCCCGGTTTGGGCGCCGACCTTGCATCGCTCAAAGTGCATGCCCAGACTGCTCCTGCTGCGGTTGTGCCCGCGCAGGAATTCAGCATGATCAAACTATTCGTGGACATGGTTCCGACGAATGTTCTTGAGGCGATGGCTAAGGATAATATTTTGCAAGTTGTCGTGTTTGCCATTTTCGTGGGCGTTACGCTCAACAAGCTCGGCGAAAAAACGCGTGACCTGACCAAGCTGCTGCAGCAATCGGCGGAAATGGTATTCAAGATGATCGAAATGATCGTGCGCTTCTCGCCGTACGGTGTTTTCGCACTGATGTCGTGGGCTGTGGGCACGCAAGGGCTTGAAGTATTGATCGCGCTGCTTAAGTTGGTGTGTACGGTGCTTGGCGCATTGTTCACGCAGTACCTGCTCTTTGGTGTTATGATCGGGATATTCGGGCGCATGTCGCCGATGCCGTTTTACAAAAAGATTGTGGAAGTGCAGTTGCTCGCTTTTTCTACAAGCAGCAGCAAGGCGACGCTTTCGACCGCTATGCGCGTGGTGCAGGAACGCATCGGGGTATCTAAAACCAGCACCTCTTTCGTGCTGCCGCTGGGTACGTCTATCAACATGGACGGCACAGCTATTTACCTGGGCATCTGCGCGTTGTTCTTCAGCCAGGCGTATGGCATTCCCATTGATGCGCACCACTACCTCATCCTGATCCTGACGGCGACGCTTGGCTCTATCGGCGCGGCGGGTATTCCGGGCGGGTCGCTTATCATGATGGGCATGGTGCTGACGTCGGTTGGTTTGCCGCTGGAAGGCATCGCGCTGATTGCGGGCGTGGACCGTATCCTTGATATGTTGCGCACCACCGTGAACATCACGGGGGATTCGGTGATTACGATGCTGGTGGACAAGTCCGAAGGCACGTTCAACGAAGCGATGTACAATAATCCTGAAGCTTAGTTAGCCCTGTCGGGGCCTTTGCGATTGCGCGGGTTCAGCGGATCATTCTGCGCGGGCGTGCGGTTGTCGGGCGGGAGTTTTTCCGTGCCTGTCACACTTGCCATCTGGTTTCCGATATTGCGCAATGAACCACCCAGCTGCTGAATAGCGGCGAGGTCGGTATCTTTCAGGCCCTTGGGCGCAGAGATTTTCGGCGCGTTGGGGTTTTTCGCAGAGGTGTTGATGGTGGTTGCGCGGCTGGACATGCCCATGATGGGGCTTTGATCGGCGAAGCGGCCTGTGCCTTGCAGGCGGTCGTCGGCGTCCAGCACGGCGCGGTTCTGGGTCTGTTTCTGCTGTGTTTTGACCACTTTCGTGCCTGCAATGCTGCTGCCGGCTACGTGGCTTTCCTTGCGCATGTCCTTGGATTCTTCGGCGAAGCGGCCTTGCTTGAGCGAGTAATCGTCAGCGTTGATGTCGAGCATTTTCTTCTTTTGCTTTTTCGCGCCCTTGCCGGAGCGCGGCTTGGCGTCGCCGCCACGGCGTTTCTTTTTGCGCTTGCTGGTGTCGGATTGGGTCAGCGCCGCTTCCACCATTTCCTGCGCAATGTCTTCTTCCTGGTCTTCTTCGCTTTGGGCCATGACGCCCAGCGCTTTTTCCAAGCTTGCTTCGGCGGTTTTGACGAGGCGGTTTACCGTTTGCTTGCTTAAGTCGTTCCAGTTTTCGGGGGCGCCGGAGTCGGCGGCGGAAATCTGCTGGGCGCTGGCGATACTGTTTGGCAGTTCCTTGGCGGCCATGAGTTTGACGGCGTGGGCGAAGCCCTTCACGGTGTTTGCGCCTTCGGTGATGCGGTTGTCCTGCACGATTTCGGGATTGGTTTGCGCTGCTTCCAGCGCGAGGTTGTGATACATGCCGGAGAGTTCTTCGATTTGTTGTGCGAAGGCGGCTTGCTCGCGCGGTTTTGCGGTCTCGATGAACTCCTGCAGCGTCTGGTCGCCGTAGGGAACCTGCTGCAGGCGTAAAAGCACGCTTCGCGCCAGTTCGATGGATTCTTCGCGCGCCGCTTCCTGGCCGCGCAGTGCTTCGTTCATGAGGACGGCGTGGTGTTCCATGCGTTCGCTGGAGAGCATCAGGCGCTCGAGGCTGCTATGGGCCAGCTCGCGGCCGCTCACGGTTTCAAGCCCCAGCTCCAGCGTTTCCAGCAGGCGCTCCACCGGCAGGGTGATACGTAAATCCGCTTCCTTGGGCAGCGAGTCTATGAGCTGGTTCAGGCGGCGCTCGCGCTCGTCGTCTTCGCGCAGCATGCGGCGGGTGTGTTCGGCCATTTCCAGGGCAATGGTTGCGGATGTGTCGCGGGCTTGTTCCACAGCAGCGTTGGCTTGCGCGAGATGCGGGTTGCCGTTTTGCGCATTCTTGAGATGCGCGGAGAAAATATCTATGAGGCGGGCGAAGGATTGTTTCTTGGCGACGATGGCGCTTGGCGTTCCCTGATCGAGGAATTCTTCCATGCTGCGGTCGTTGAATTCCATGTTGCGCAGGTTGCGCAGGATCTTGCGGGCTTCTTCCACCGATTCATCGCGCGGTACTTCGGCCAGCGTGTCTATGGATTGCAAATTGTTGGCAGTCTTTACGGCCTGCTCAGTAATTTCGATGGATTCGGTGATGGCGTCTTTTTCTGCGCTGGCAGCGGGGGCTTGCTGTTCCTTTGTTTCCGGCGCTTTGGTTTCTGCCTTTGTTTCCAGATCGCGCGATTGGGCGTCGGCGTCGTAGGTGTCGCTGGTGGTATCTGGTTTAGGGAGGGGTGTGCTTACATAGCCCGGCGGCGGGGCTGCGAGCGCTGCGGGGTGGAAGGGGGATTCGGCAAGTTGCGGCAGCGCCCAATCGCGGTTGGTGAGCGCGAGGAACGATTTGAGGCTTGCAAGCATCGGCTGGCGGACGGTGGGTGTTTCCTGAATCTCCAGCAGGTATTTATACATCTCCATGGCGCCGACGCCGTCAATGTTTGCGACGTCCATGCTGGTGGAGCGGGTGAAGGCGCGGGTGCCCCATTTGTCGTTGGATAGGGCTTGGCCCAAACTTTCGGCGATGCTTTCGATGCGCTCAATTTGCGGGCGGGCGCCTTCTTTGAATTCGCCCGTTTGTTCGTAATGGCCCAGCACGAAGTTGCGGATGACGGCGATGTTGCCGCGCATGGCATCGAGGCGGGCGTAGCCTTCGTGCTTGGGGTCGGTGAGGGCGGGGTTATTTAGTTTTTTGGCGATGATTGCGTCGAAATACGCATAGCGCTCAGGGTTGAAGCCCATCTCGCCCTGTGTTGCCTTGAGGTAGTGGTTGTGGGCGGCCCAGGTGTTTTCCGCAGGGATGACGAAGGGACCACTGGAGGGGTAGGAATGCAGGCGGTAGTCTTTGCGCGGCGGGCTGGTTTCGCCCGCTTCGGGTTCGTCTTGCGGGAGTTCTGTATCGGCGCCGTCAGCCATGCATTATCCAAAAATGGAAGCGGTTCTAAGCGTTGCCTTCTTTCACTTCGACGCCGCCGTTTTCGCTGCTGGCGGTGCCGAGTGCGTAAACGCACAGATCTTCAAACGATACGTTGTTCTCGATGGAGATTTTGTGCAGGCGCTCGAAGCTGTCCATCACTTCCTGAGGGATGGTGCCGCCGCGGATGGTGGAGAGCCACCACGCCTGATGCTGGAGCGGGTGACGCGCGGGGTGGGGTTCGCCCACATACACGTGGAAGGGGTATTTGGTGCCGTTGAAATCGCACGGTACGGTGAAACGCTTCATGAACCAGACTCCTGAATGATCTAAACTGGCCTCAGTGTAGCACAGCTATATTACCGAATTATGACATTTTTTTGCCCAAAGGGGCAATTTTAGGCCTTATCCACCACCCGGTCGAACTTGAAATTGTCGGCATAGGCGCGTTTGCGCTGTTTGCGGGCGTGAGGGTCCAGCACATCATAGGGGATTTTCTGGCGCTGGGCGTAGGCGATGGCTGCTTCCTTGGTCGGAAAATGCAGATGCACTTCCTGCGGCATGTCGGTCATTCCCACCCAACCCATTAAACTATCAACGAAATAGGGCTTTTCGGGCTTGAATTTCAGCAGCCATGCGTTCATTTTAGCCGTGCCGGACTGCATGGCGTTTTTGTCGGGGCTGTAGATGATGGCTTTGGCCATGGGGCGCTCATTTTAGGGTTCAACAGGCGGAAATATAATCAGAACCCGTGCAAATTGCAAGGGGTTAGCCTTGTGGGTTTCCTGTGGGTTTTCCGTCGGGCTTGCCCTTCTTTTTCTTGTTGCGGTTGCGGCCACGGGCTTTTTTGCGCTCGCGCAAGGCGTCGTCGGCGAAGGGGTGTTTATGTTTGTGGGCGCTGCGGCGGTCGCGGAGCGCTTGGCTTTGCGCGGTATTGCCTTCGCCCGCGATTTCAAAAATCAGGCTGCCGGTGGTGGCGTTGGCCGTTTGCACACGGATGAAAAGCGGGTTGCCGATCTGGAAGATGTGCTTGCTGCGCTGGCCGCGGAAGGCAGCGGAGGCGCGGTCGTAGGTGTAGAAATCGTCCTTCAGGTTGCGCACGGGGATGAAGCCAGTGACGCCGTTATCCTTGAGCGATACGAACAGGCCGTATTCGTTCAGCGACACGATGGTGCCGGCGAAGGTGCTGCCGATATGTTTGGTCATGAAGGCGACTTTGTAACGGTCGGAGGCGTCGCGCTCGGCGAGCATGGCGCGGCGTTCGGTTTCGGAAATATGCAGCGCGATTTCGGCGAGGCGCTTATTGATGTTGTTGCTGTTTTTTTCGCCGGTGCCTGCAAGTGTGGCGGCCAGCGAGCGATGCACCACAAGGTCGGAATAGCGGCGGATGGGGGAGGTGAAGTGGGTGTATTCCTTGAGTGATAATCCGAAATGGCCGAGGCATTCGTTGCTGTAATAGGCTTGCATCTGGCTGCGCAGGATTGCGGTGTTCACCAGGTATTCTTCGGGTTTGCCTTGCACGGATTTCAGTACGCGGTTGAAGTGCCCGGCCTTGATGCCTGCGCCCACATGCAGGCCGTAGCCCGCCATTTTCAGGAGGTTTTTGAGTTCTTCGAGTTTTTCTTCGGCGGGTGTTTCATGCACGCGGTAGATGCCGGGGGCATTTTTGCTGAGGAGGTAATTGGCTGCCGCCACGTTTGCGGCGATCATGTAGCACTCGATCAGGCGGTGGCTTTCCAAGCGTTCGCGGGGTGCGATTTCGGAGACTTCGCCTTTGTCGTTGAACAGGATTTTATATTCGGGCAGGTTCAAATCGAGCGAGCCGCGATTGTCGCGTTCGTGGGCGAGGGCTTCGTATGCGCCGTAGAGCGGTGCGATGACGGATTCGTAGAGGGGATGGTTTTTGGTGTTGAAGGCCTCTTGGGCGGTATTGTATGTGAGCCGGGCGCGGGAGCGCATGAGGCCGCGTACGAACTGGTAGCGCGTGATCTGGCCCACGGCGTCAATCCACATATGGACGGCGAGGCAGTAGCGGTCTTCGTCGGGTTTCAAGGAACAGAGGCCGTTGCTTAAGCGCTCTGGCAGCATGGGGATGACGCGGTCGGGGAAGTAGACGGAGTTGCCACGCTCGACGGCGGTTTCGTCCAAAGCGCTGCCTTCTTTGACGTAGTAGGCGACATCGGCGATGGCGACCAGTAGATGCCAGCCGCTGCCGTCGCGTTCGGCGAATACGGCGTCGTCGAAGTCGCGGGCGTCTTCGCCGTCAATGGTAACTAAGGGAATGTCGCGCAGGTCGGTGCGGCCTTCGCCCATGACGGGGTTGCTTGCGTCTTCGGATTCGGCCATGGCGGCTTCGGAAAAGACGTTCGGCAGTTCGTGCATGTGTGAGGCGATGAGGCTTGCGGCGCGGGGGGCATCCAAGCGCCCAAGGCGTTCGGTGATTTTGGCGAAGCTCATGCTCATGGAGGGAACGCCGGGCAGGGTTTTTCCTGCTACCAGCTCGCCGTGCAGTGCGCCGTTTACGTCGGCTGCGGCTACGAGGTAGCTTTCTTTCATCTTGCGGCTGATGGGTTCGATGAGGCCGCCTTCGGGGGTGGGCACAAAAACGCCGAGGACGTTTACAGCCTGTTCATTCGGCAGTACGCGGATGATGAGGGCCTGGAACAAATTGGGGGTGATTTTGCGCAGGCGGGCGAGAACGCGGTCGCCTTGTTCGACGGCGCTTTCGCGGCCCGATTCGATGACCACGATGTGTGGGGGTTCGTGGCGGCTTTCCCACCTTGCGGGTACTGCGGTGGGTGCGCCGTCTTCGTCGGTGCCTTTGATGATGAGGGTGGTGATTTCCTGCAGGCCCTTGGACTCGCCGGCGTAGTTGCCTTTGAAGCCGCCGGGCTTTTGGCCGCGCGCTGTGCGCTTGCCGCCTTTGGGTGCGCCGGAATTACCGCCGGGTTTTCCGCCGGATTTTCCGCTGTGGCGTTTGTTTTTCGGTTTGTGGTGGGCTTCACCCGGAGCTGTGGGTGTGCCGCCTTTGTGAGGGCCGTTGCCTTTTTTCACGTAACTTATTCCTAGTATTAAAAGCCGATTTTGGCAGATGGGGGGTTAGATAGCAAGCCCGTAGGACTGGCTTTCCATGCGGCGGCGCAGCACCATTTCGGTCATGCTTCCGGCGCGGGGTGGAGGGATGTTGGCGGGCAGGGACGAGAGCATATT
>JAYULW010000018.1:0-16151 GCA_043763155.1 Alphaproteobacteria bacterium
GCCCAGCTTGACTATACCACCATCACCGCGCCCATGGATGGCCGCGTAGGCATCAAGCGCATTGACGCGGGTAACATTATCCAGCCCTCCGACCCTGAAGGCCTTGTGGAAATCACGCAGATGGAAAAAGTGGCCGTGCTGTTCAACGTGCCCGAAACCAACATGCAGGCCGTTGCCCGCAGCATCGCCGCCAAACAGCCCATTCGCGTCACCGCCCACGATATGGCAACCGATGCAATCATCGCCGAAGGCACGCTGGAACTGGCCGACAATCAGGTCAACACCGGAACCGGAAACATGCGCATGAAAGCCCTATTCGACAACCAGCACCGCATCCTCTGGCCCGGTGCCATGGTGGGTGTGCAGCTTACGCTTGGCACCATGAATGATGCGCTGGTCGTGCCGGTTGCAGCCCTTGTGCGCCGTGGCGAGCAGCATTTTGTCTATAAGGTGGATACTGCGCAAAAGCAGGTGTCGCTCTATCCCGTCAATGTGCGCCTGACGCAAGGCGACGACGCGGTGATCGCCGACGGCCTGAAACCCGGCGACCAGCTGGCCATTGATACGGTGGCCGCGCAATCATCGGCAAAACGCGTCGCCGCGCTAAGCAACATCGCGCCCGCACGCTGACACAAAATAATAGATTTTAGAAGAGTACGCGAAACGCTGCGCCCGTTTGCAGGCGCGTGTTTGCAGGCTCCACAAGGAAGCCCGGCGTGCTGCCGCCCGCATCAAATTTCAGGTTGGAGTCCTTGATGTCCCAGTAGCGGAAATAGGGGCCAACCTGCCAGCTATACCCGTCGCGCTTTTGCCCCACCATCAGTTCGCCGCGCGCGCCATAGCCTTTTTTCTGCGTGTTGGTGATGTTGTTTTCCGTCGGGTCGAAATTGCGCAGGCGCGAATTCACGCGGCCATAAATCAGCGTATCGAACTCCATGTTCGGCCAGAAGGTAATGCCGCCATGGGTGAACTCCCAGTTTGCGCCAATCGGGAGGTAAGCCTGCATGATGCGGCGGTCATACCCAAAGAAACCGGTATTGGTGATCTGGTTTTTGGAATTGTCGTAGAAATACCGCCCGCCAATGCCGAAATACGGCACAATAGCCTGCACGCCGCCAATATCGGGAATGGGAATGCTGACACCGGTAATCAGGCGCAATTCGCCTTCATACTGCGGAATACCGTTGATAATGCCGCTGACCGACTTGTAATTGTCTTTGCCATACGCCATGCGCGACTGCACGCTGGTGAAATAGCCGTTGGACGAATGAATGTAATCTGCCGTGAAGCCCCCGAAGCGAGCATGCTCGCTCAGGCCCACGATATGTTCCTTGTAATTGTCCTGATAGCCGTCAATCCCCAGCTTATACTGGTTCTCGGCCATGGCGGGCGAGGCGCCGAAAAACGCGCAAATCCCTGCCAGTAAGCTGGCGAGCCGTAATCCCGTCAAATATGTCATGCTGCGTTTCACACCAAACCCAAATCACTAAAACCTAGACAAAGCCTTATCGGAAAAAAATTAAAAATTCCTTTACGCTCCGCATTTCCTGCATGGATTACCCGCAACTTAAACTATGTGTTGCGCCTAAAACGCAAAATGGCCGCCCAGAGGCAGCCATTTTGGAATATCGAGCCGTATTAAGCGGCAGCAGCTACAACCGAAACGAAGGTCTTGCCGTTGGCGCGTTCGCGGAATTCTACAACACCTTCAACCGTTGCGAAGATGGTGTGGTCGAGGCCGATGCCCACGCCGGAACCCGGATGGAACTTCGTGCCGCGCTGGCGGATGATGATGTTGCCGGAAATGGCTTTCTGGCCACCGAAGATCTTCACGCCGAGGCGGCGGCCTGCGGTATCGCGACCGTTGCGGGATGAACCACCTGCTTTTTTATGTGCCATGAGTGTGCTCCTTACGCGGTAATGTCGGTGATTTTGATTTCGGTCAAATACTGGCGATGACCCTTCTTGCGGCGATAGTTGTGACGACGCTTCTTTTTGAAGATGATCACCTTCTCGTCGCGGAACTGACGAACGATTTCGGCCACTACCTTAGCGCCCTTGAGCGCTGAAGCGAGCTTCGAATCCACCATCAGGATATCGCTGATTTCTACTTTGTCACCCTGAGCACCGTCGAGCTTTTCCACGGCGATCGTATCGCCATTGGTGACTTTGTACTGCTTTCCGCCGGTACGAATTACTGCAAACATGTTGTTTCCTATGCGCAAATTCTTTTCTAAGTTTCTGATATGTAAGGGGATTCCCTGCAACATTCAGAAAAAGGATGGTGAATCTAGTAGATAGAAAACCTCTTGTCAACAGCTTCTATGGCCGAATTTAGGGGTTTATGCACAGGGCCCCCGGTCAACGCTATTTAGGTCCCAAAAAATAAAGGGAATAACGCTCTTATCATCGTTAATTTAAGTGCGTATTGCAACGCGGTAAAGCCGGGTCGCTAGAAATAAATGGTAAAAAACAAAATGATAAAAAAGATTTCCCTTTATGTGAAGTTTGTGGTTATTAACCAAATCTTCGCCATATCATCACCGTTAATTAATAAAATTACGTAAATATAGTAGATGCTTAAGCTGCCCTTTCGCTAAGGGCTAATAACGAAACAGCTGTATGTCCATTATCCAACCCGTGCAAGGCCGCTCCAGCTCTCCTCGCGTCAGGAACCTCATTGGTTTCTCCGCGATGATCATGCTGGTCTTCTGCCTGATCGTGGCCTTCCAGGGTTCGCGCGCCTACCATCAGGCCCTGAACGAAGGCCAGGAAAAAGCCGGAAGCCTCGCCCACATCCTGTCAGACCACGCCGAGCTTACGTTCCTGGGCGTTGACCTTTCGCTGCGCCGCGCCATCGAGCGCCAGTATTTCAATTCCCTCTTCGGCAACAACCTGCCCGAATACACCGAGCAGAATTTCAAAGTATGGCTGAACGAAACCCCGCAGATTGTGGCCCTCGCGCTGATTGACGAAACCGGATCGGTCGCCGTTGCCGCCCACAAAAAGAATTACGACCACTGGCTCGACTACCATAAAACACTTGTGGGCCAGAAGCTGTTCGAACACATGCGCGAAGCCGACGACACCTTCGTCTTCATCGGCAAGCACTACACCGAAGAACACACGCCGCTCATCATCATGAGCCGCCGCTATAATAAGCTAAATGGTGAGTTCGGCGGCATCGTGGTGGCCGCAATCAACCCTGAATACTTCACCGGCTTTTACAGCTCTATCGCATCGGGCAACCTGAAATTCATGTCGCTCATGCTGCCCGACGGCACCGTGCTTGCCTCCGGCCCCGCCGAAAGTGAAGAAAACGAACAGCTCTCCCGCAGCTGGCTTTCCAACGTGCCCAAGCCCGCCGAATCGGTCAAAACCGAAACCATCACCGACGGCCCGCGCCTCAAAATCCTCGCCATCAAAAGCCTCAAGAACATGCCCATCGCCGTCTCCATCGTCCTCGACGAAAGCGATTTCTTAAGCACATGGCGCGCCTCGCGCATGAAAGATATTGGCTTCCTTGCGCTCTTCACCATCTTCGGCTCGGTGCTTTCGTTCTTCGCTGTCGCCATGGCCAAACAGATCGTGCGCGTCGAAAAATCCGAAGGTGCCGCAATCCTTGCATCACAGGCAAAATCTGAATTCCTCGCCAACATGAGCCATGAATTGCGCACGCCGCTAAACGCCATCATCGGCTTCTCCGAAATGATCAACTCCGGCTATTTCGGCCCGCTCAACTCCAAGCAAAAAGAACGTATCCACGACATCAATCTCTGCGGCAGCCACCTTTTGCAGCTCATCAGCGACATTCTCGAATTCTCCAAAGGTGACGCAGGCAAGCTCGAACTCATCGAGGAAAAGGTTGATATGGCCGAAATCCTGAATGAGTCGGTGCGCATCATGAGCGGCAAAATCAAGATGAAAGGCATCCATATTGTGGTTGCCATCGAGCCGAACATCCCCGGCCTGTGGGGCGACAAACGCAAAATCCGCCAGGTCCTCATCAACCTGCTGTCCAACGCCGTGAAATTCACCCCCGACAACGGCACCATTACGCTGGCCGTGCGCATGGACCAGCATGACAACATGAACCTGATCGTGGCCGACACCGGCATCGGCATCGCCGAAAGCGACATCTCCAAGGCGCTGTCCGTATTCGGGCAGGTGCACCGCTCCAAGAGCCACGAAGGCACCGGCCTGGGCCTGCCGCTCTGTAAGATGTATGCCGAACTCCACGACGGCAAGCTGCTGCTGACCAGCAAAGTCGGCGAAGGCACGACAGTGCGTGTTATCTTCCCGCACCAGCGGATGATTCCAACCAAAAAAGAGATTGCTGGCTAATACTGCCACGCCAAAGTTTAGCGTGCCAAATTTAGCGGGCCACATTAACGCGTAGGCGTAACGCCCATGCTCTGGTCCATCGCCGGAAGCTTGGACACCCATGAGCCCATCTGCGCCTGCTGGCCCACCTGCGGCACAGACATCGCGCCCAGGCTCACATCGGGATTGCCGTTAAACACCATTGGCGCATCTTCGTCCATGCCACCGCTGTAAGGGCGGCGGGGAGGGCGGGGCGTTTTCAGCATTTCCGACAGCAGCATCAACCCGCCGCCGACAGCGCCCGTTACCAGCACAGCCGTGCCAGCACCTTTAGCGAACTTCGCGCTGCGCGTTGCTGCCCGGCTAAGGAAGCCCGGAGCCTTTTCAGCAGCCGCAACAACCGTAGAGGCCCCTGCAGGCAAATGCACGCCAGCCGTAGGCGCTGCCGCAGTCGGCAAACGCGGTGCGGCAGGTGGTGTTGCATGCGGTGCAGCTGCTGCCGTAACACGCGCAGGCAAGGGAGTATGATGCACGCCGGGAAGACCCCCGGTCGAAGCCAGCAAATGCGGGCTGCGGTTCAGTGTTTCCTGTATGGCGATGCGTTCAGGCGCGCGGGCCACCACTTTTGCATGGTCCCAACCCTTCTGGATGGTATCGAGCTTCACCTTGCCCGTATCGGGGTGAATGGTGTGGGTTGTCACCGTGCCATCGTAATGCATCTGCACATTATGCCCGTCGAGCTTCAGGTCGGTGGGCGATTTCCATGCTTGCGCGTTGCGTTTGATAAGGCCGGGGCGCTTGGTTTCCACCGCGCCTTACACATGGGTCTGCAATTCGGGGTGCGCATGTTCGTTCAGGGTGACGTAATCTGCGCGTGCCTTTTGTTCTACGGGCGAAAGCTGGTGGAACGGCGTATCGGCATGCTTTGCCACGCGTGCTTCCAGCTGGTGCAGGTGGTCGAGCTTCTCAGGCGTTGCCGCAAGCGCTGTGGCGCGTGCCTGGTCGCGGGTGGTAATTTCGGTGAGCTTGGCCGCATCGCCGCCGGAAGCGCGTGTCAGTACGTCTTTTCGCTCTGCCAGATGCTCGATCAGGCTGCCGCGGTTGCCCTGCAGGCGGTCTTGCAAATAGGCGCGGCCCGGATCGGGAACCGTGCCATTGCCCATGCCGTGCAGCACCTGCGCATGTTCATGCACAAGGCCGGAAACTTTCGCCGGGTCAATACGGGCGTTCGGGTTGGCGGTAAAATGCGCGTCCAGCGTGGATTTTACATGTGCATGCGCATCGTCAATGGTGGCATGCGGGATTTCGGTGCCGAAACGGTTATGGAACTTTACCTGTTCGCGCTGCGTGTCCAGCCATTTGGCGTGGTTGCCTGCTTCCACATGCCCGATCAGCATGCTCGGAGGCTCAACAGGAACAACAGGAACAACGGGTACAGCAGGTGCTGCAACCGGGGGAATGATGGGGGCAGGCGGCACAATAACATGCGCAGGCGGCACAACAACCGCTGGCGCATGCACCGATGTGCCAACAGGCGTCTGCCCGGTAAATTGCTGCGCCAGATGCGGATGGTCGTTACCCAGCATGTTGGTGTTGGCATGCGTGTCGTGATGCTGCGTCAAATCCTGCGTATACTGGCGCACAATGCGGTCTTTCGCGTCAAAACCCGTGCCGGTATAGGCCGAGAGCTGCTCTGCGGGAATGCTTTTATCGAGGCGCGCCTTGTTCAGGTAATCATGCGTGCCACCAATATCGCGCTCAACGGCTGCGCGCACATCAGGATGCACAAGCTTCGGACTGGTGGGGTTTGCGCGGCGCGCTTCCTGGTCCATATTGTCCATAATCGAATGAACGCCGTATGTATCTTTGTCAGCCATGGCCGTATCCCCTGTAAACGCTATCTGTGCAGTATAGCATTCTATAGCAAGCTGTTTATGAAGAATTTGTGAAGGAACCCGCAGCCGCCTATATGGCTAACAGTGCTAAAAATAAGGAAAAACCTATAGGGAAGAGGCTGCCAAAAGGTTAACGCCACCCGAAAATTACAGCCCCAGCACGTCCTTCATGCTGTACAGCCCCGGTTTTTGCCCTGCCGCCCAGAGTGCCGCATGCAGCGCGCCATTGGCATAAATCACCCGGTTAAAGCCCTCATGCTTCAGCGTCACCACTTCACCCGGCCCTGCAAACATGACATCATGCACACCCACAATATCGCCGCCGCGCACGACCGAAAACCCGATATCGCCGCTTTTGCGCTCGCCGGTAATGCCGTCGCGCGCCACCACTTTTTTCTCAGCGAATGAAACGCCCCGCCCCTTGGCCGCAGCCTCGCCCAGCATCAGCGCCGTGCCCGAAGGCGCGTCTTTTTTGTGCTTGTGGTGTGCTTCAAAAATTTCGATGTCATACGCATCGCCCAAAAGCTTTGCCGCCTGTTCCACAAGGTTTTGCAGCACATTCACACCCAGCGAAAAATTCCCCGACTGCACAATTTTTGCGCTTTTAGCATAGGTAGCAAGCTCCTTGAGCTGCGCATCCGTAAAACCCGTAGTGCCCACAATATGCACTCCGCCTTTAGCGGCCATGGCTTTAGCGTTGGCAAGGGTCGCTTCCGGCGCCGTAAAATCAATCACCGCATCCACCGCGCCCGTAAACGACGCAACATCCGAAGTTACAAACAAATGCTTGCAACCCACCGTGGCCAGAAGTGCCGCCACCGCATTATCATCAAAGCCGGGACGCTCACTGCCCGCCGCAACTGTCACGCCCGCGCGGGCCGCGCCCGCTTCAACAAGCGTCAGGCCCATACGCCCGGAACATCCGGCTATGCCCAGTTTCAGCGTCATTCTTTCAAATCTTCCCAGAATTCTTTCATGCGCGCAAAAAAGCTGTCCGATTCCGGGCTGGTGCCTTCGCAGGTTTTATCAAATTCCTTCAGCAGTTCGCGCTGCTTCTTGTTCAGCCGCACCGGCGTTTCCACAATCGCGTGAATATACATGTCGCCGCGCGCGCTGGTGCGCAAAATGCTCATGCCCTTGCCGCGCAGGCGGAACTGGTGGCCGTTTTGCGTGCCTTCGGGAATGGTCACCTTCACCCGGCTGCCGTCAATCGTGGGCACTTCAATCGCCCCGCCCAGTGCTGCCGTGGTCATTTTCAGCGGAATGCTGCAATGAATATCGTTGCCTTCGCGCTTAAACAGCTCGTGCGCCTGCACCGAGAGGAAAATATACAAATCCCCCGACTGCCCGCCACGCAGGCCAACTTCGCCTTCGCTGGTAAGGCGGATGCGCGTACCTTCTTCCACGCCCGCGGGCACATTCACCGCCAGCTTCTTTTCCTTGCGGGTACGGCCCGACCCTGCGCAAACGCGGCAGGGATCTTTAATCACCTTGCCCAAACCTTGGCAGGTGGGGCAGGTGCGCTCAACGGTGAAAAACCCTTGGCTGGAGCGCACGCGCCCCTGGCCTTGGCAACTGGAGCAGGTAATGGGCTTGGTGCCCTTTTCCCCGCCCGTGCCGGTGCAGGCATCACAGCTCACCGAGGTGGTGATCTTGATGGTTTCCTGCTTGCCCTTGAACGCTTCTTCCAGCGTAATGCTCATATTATAGCGCAAATCCGCGCCGCGCGTTGCGGCCTGTGCCTGGCTTTGCCCGCGCGCGCCGCGCTGGCCGCCCATACCGAATAAATCTTCAAAAATATCGGCAAAGCTGGAATTGAAATCAAACCCTGCGCCGCCACCGCCGCCGCTATTGCCCATGCCACCTTGCGTGAAGGCGTCATGCCCGTAGCGGTCATAGGCAGCGCGCTTTTGCTCATCTTGCAGCACTTCGTAGGCGTTGCTGAGTTCTTTGAATTTTTCTTCAGCCTTCGCATCCCCCGGATTTTTATCCGGATGGTATTGCATGGCAAGCTTGCGATACGCCTTCTTCAGCTCATCGCCGCCCACGCTGCGGCCAACGCCCAGCACATCGTAATAATCTTTCTTGCTGCTCATACACTTCTCAAAACAAAAGCAGTAGCCACTGCGATATGGCTACTGCTTCATTGCGTTACAATCAAATTTTATTTTTTATTTTTCTGTTCGTCCACTTCTTCGTAGGTCGCGTCAACCACGTCGCCTTCGCCACCCGAAGCAGCGTCAGCCGGGGCTGCGTCGCCTTGGGGCGCGCCGGAAGCGGCCTTTTCCTGCTCAGCCTTGTACAGGGCTTCGCCCAGCTTCATCGAGGACTGGGTCAGGGTTTCCACGCCCTGCTCGATCACGGCCACGTCATTGCCGGTCAAAGCGTCCTTCAGGGACTGGATGTCCTTTTCGATGGTTGCCTTGTCCGCAGCCGGAATCTTGTCGCCATGTTCCTTCAGGTTCTTCTCCGCCGAGTGAATCAGGCCGTCCGCCTGGTTCTTGACTTCAACCATGGCGCGGCGTTTTTTGTCTTCTTCCGCGTTGGCCTGGCCTTCCTTCACCATGCGCTCGATGTCTGCATCGGAAAGACCGCCCGAAGCCTGAATACGGATCTGCTGTTCCTTGCTCGTGGCCTTGTCCTTGGCCGACACATTCACAATGCCGTTCGCATCAATATCGAACGTCACTTCAATCTGCGGCATGCCGCGCGGTGCATTAGGAATGCCTACCAGGTCAAACTGGCCGAGCATCTTGTTGTCCGCAGCCATTTCGCGCTCGCCCTGGAACACGCGGATGGTAACAGCCGTCTGGTTGTCATCAGCCGTCGAGAAGGTCTGCGACTTCTTGGTCGGAATCGTCGTATTGCGGTCAATCAGGCGCGTAAACACACCGCCCAGCGTTTCGATGCCCAGCGAAAGCGGGGTCACGTCCAGCAGCAACACGTCCTTCACGTCGCCCTTCAGGACTGCGCCCTGAATGGCCGCGCCCATGGCAACCACTTCATCCGGGTTCACGCCCTTATGCGGTTCTTTACCAAAGAATGCCTTCACGGTTTCAACAACCTTCGGCATGCGGGTCATGCCACCCACCATGATGATTTCATCAATGTCAGAAGCTTTCAAGCCAGCGTCCTTCAATGCCTGGCGGCAAGGCTCAATGGTCTTCTGGATCAAATCATCCACCAGTGCTTCCAGCTTCGCGCGGGTCAGCTTGATGTTCAGATGCTTCGGGCCATTCTGGTCAGCGGTGATAAACGGCAGGTTCACATCGGTCTGCAAAGAGTTCGAAAGTTCGATCTTCGCCTTTTCCGCTGCTTCCTTCAGGCGCTGCAAAGCCAGCTTATCGCCGCGCAAATCAATGCCCTGGTCTTTCTTGAATTCATCCGCAAGGAAATCAATGATGCGCGCATCAAAATCTTCACCGCCGAGGAACGTATCGCCGTTGGTGGATTTCACTTCAAACACGCCGTCGTCAATTTCCAGCACCGACACGTCGAACGTGCCGCCGCCAAGATCGTACACAGCAATCGTGCTGCCAACCTTCTTGTCTTTATCGAGGCCGTATGCCAGCGCCGCAGCGGTCGGTTCGTTAATGATACGCAGCACTTCAAGGCCTGCAATGCGGCCAGCGTCTTTCGTCGCCTGACGCTGTGCGTCATTGAAGTAAGCAGGAACGGTGATAACCGCCTGCGTCACTTTTTCGCTCAGGTAAGCTTCCGCAACATCTTTCATCTTGCCGAGGATGAACGCGCTCACCTGGCTTGGGGAGTATTTTTCGCCGCGCACGTCAACCCATGCGTCGCCATTGTCACCCTTTACGATTTTGTAGGGAACAAGGCCCATGTCCTTTTTCACCATCTGGTCGTCGAAATTGCGGCCCACAAGGCGCTTAATCGCAAACAGGGTGTTTTCCGGGTTGGTCACGGCCTGACGCTTGGCCGAATCGCCCACAAGGCGCTCGCCGCTTTCCGTCATGGCAACGATGGAGGGAACCACGTTGCGCCCTTCGGGGCTGTGAATCACCTTTACCGTGCTGCCTTCCATGATGGATACGCAGCTATTGGTGGTGCCTAAATCAATACCGATAATCTTGCTCATAGTCTTTGCTCCTAAAAATTCAAATATTTCAATGTTTCTGCGGGCTGGGGGCTTAAAATCCGCTACGTCCCGGCCCGGCAGGCGTGTCATACGTTTTTTGCAATGATAGGAGAGATATAAGTGCTTCTAATCACTTCGCAACCCCTTGATGCATTTTTTTTGGAGAAATAATCAAAAAAGTTAATTTAAGGGCAATATCAAAGTTATCCACTGCCCACTGATAGGCCTGTCCCCTACCGAACTAATGAAGAAGGCGACGGAAACTCTGCACAAAAAACCGTTTTTGTTAACCAATCCTTAATAATTAACACTTATTAATACCCACCCAATAAAGCGAGTAGGATGTTAATAATGAAAATCGAAAATATTAATTTTATAGAAGCCGCCCGTAATGTGCTTCACGCCGCCGGATATTTCGTGGACCGCCTCTGGCACGTCAACGACATCCACTTCATTTGCGAACAGCTGGAGATGGAAAAATTAGCGCCCGACGAGGTGGAACAAATCTTCGCCATTGCCTCCGAGCAGTTCGACGGCGAAACCGGCATCTCATGGCCGCAGCTCGAAAAAGCCCTGCACATCTTCCAGCAGCGCAAAAAAGCCGTGCAGCAGCTCTGCCCCGTCAAAACCACGGCCCAGTGGTAGGTCCCCCAGCGTTTGCGCAATAAAAAAGGCGGGCCGAAGCCCGCCTTTTTCGTATCTATCGCAAACAAGATTATTTCTTGTCGGCCTTTTTCTTTTCTTCCGTCGTTGCGGTCGCTGCTGCGGCTTCGGCAGGTGCCTTGGACGACACGGCAAAATGCTTGAACTTGTTTTCGAACTTTTCGAGCTGGCCGGTCTTGCGCAGGTTTACGCCGCCAACCCATGCCGGGTGCGTCTTCGGATCAACGTCGAGCTGCATAACGTCGCCTTCTTTGCCCCAGGTCGAGCGGGTCGTGTATTTCGTGCCATCCGTCATCGCAACGGTAATGGTGTGGTAATCAGGGTGAATGCCTTGCTTCATAATAAATCTCCATTCTAGGGGCGTATCTTCTAAAGCAATTATCCACATCAGGCAATCACAAACTTGCCAAATTCCTCCATTCCCCTAAAAAACCTCTCAATAGGCTGTAAAATAAACATATATAACATCTTGCGCCACCCACCCGCAGCGATTATAAAACGTATCCGCCTGCTATGGGTGGCCGATGGGGGGTTAGCTCAGTGGTTAGAGCAGGGCGCTCATAACGCCTTGGTCGTGGGTTCAAGTCCCTCACCCCCCACCATTTTTTCCTGTGTCTGGAGATATTTAGCAGGAATACCCGCTGTGGCTGCGGTCTGCGGGAGACAAAGAGCCATATAGTCATCCAATTAAGGAGGCTAACCCATTTTTTTACTGTCATAATACCTTAATTTAACTTGTGCTGGCTTAAGATATAATCTGATTAAAACTTAAGTAGCATTATGGCCAAAGACCATTTCATCATTTCCGAAAAGTGTGCGCCCGAACAGCGAAAGCTATTTGAGGCAATTAATGCTGCGCTGGATAATCTTGGCATGACTGCAACCGAGTTTGACCGCGCTTACCGAATAGAGCTAATGCAGCAGTGCTCTACATTGCCCGGCACTGCCGATAGTGCGTACACACATGCAATGGGAGAAAATAATAAAATTATAAAACAAGCCGAACCATATAAAATGCTTATGCGTTGGCAGGCGGATGCCAACCAAATTTTATTGGGACAAAATTTGGAGATAACATCCAAACTAGGAAACACTACTCTTGGCGAATTTACGGATATGAAAGGCCAAATCCAGGCCGCCGAACCCAGAATAATGAATGATGTGACATTGCTCTTAAACCAGGAAGTGGGACATTTTCAGGATATTGACGTGAGTCAGCTTAGCCCTGTGCAAATGGAAGCATTTAAAAGGTTTAATGCCGTAGCAACCTATTCAAACCAATCTTCCGGTCATGGCAGCGCAAATTTATTGCAAGAATATGCTGATGGAAAACCCCTATTAAATGATAGGGGGGAATATCACGCTTGGACCGTTAAAGACGTTACTTTCGAAACGCTGGCGCTTGGCGGCCATATTCGAAATGCTTTAGCAAGAGCAACTCTTCATGCGCCTGGAAAGCAGATAGGAGAACATTTAGCGCTTACCGATACGCAGGAATATGCGGATATTATTGATTGTGCCAATTATATGATGGGTCATAAAATCCCTCTTCTTGCTTCCAAACCTATCGCGCCTCCCGCTGCTGACATTTCTACCCCAGTTCTAACTAGTAACCGCCGCACTGACCGGATTGAGGCAAGAAAACAACGTAAATTAGAAGCTAAAATACAGGTGCCGGCGCTGCCACCCACGCCTGTAAAACAGGAAGCGCCACCAAAACGGGCCCCTGAAGTAGAAGACAAGCCAGCAGTATTCACTATAGCTCCTTTTACCTTTGGCGGAATCGCGCAAAGTTTGATTGACCGGGGAAATCCCGCACGAGCTTTACCTGGCAAATCGAATGAGCGCTCTGCAACATTGCGGCTGCAAGACGTAGTGCGTGAGGAAATTTTACCTGTTAAAGCCGCTTTGAATAAAAATTTTGAGCCGCACAACACCCTTGGCAATGCTTTATTTGCGGACAAGAATTACGAGATTGTCCGGGTCGTTGATTACATTTCCACTGATGCACGTGTAATATTGAACGATAAGGCAAAGCCCGGCGCGGCTGAAGCGATAAAGCAGGTGTTCTCGCTGGAACTTCAAGATACGCCCGAACACAACGTGAATAAGGATGGACATAAGAAATTGGCAGCGGCATTAGCACTGTCACCAATTTTGATTGTAGCCGCGCTCGGAACAGGGCCAATGATTACGGAAATGAAGGGCATTCAGCAAAAGCTATTCCCTGAACGAAATAAAGACCGTCCTAATGATGTTACGAAAGCTAAGCTGCAAGCCCAGAAATTTGCTCTTGCCGCAAAAGCCCTGCAAGATATGGGCATTGACGTACCCCCTGCTTTAATGAAAAAAATCAACGAAGCACCTGCAGAGCATCAGGAAACACAGCCCAAGGATATGCTGAGCGCGGAGTTTCATAAAGCTCAAATGGAGCGGTGGCTTTCAGAATGCCGGCGCCGTTTAGGGCCCGCGAATGGCAGTCAAGAAAGTCCCTTGCAGTTTCGGTGCCAGTTACAGCTGGGGCAGGACATGGCAATCAATTACGAAGTATGCGATATGGAGGGGCACCACTGGCAGAAACTTCGCGTTCCTACTAACGCCCCATATATGGGAATAGCTGAAGATATTAAAAAAGCCGTACAAAGCCATGTGTTGCACTCGCCTGGAATCTACCCTTACCGCGAAATGCGGGCTGGTGTAACAGGCGTATATGGCCGCCGCACTGATGCAGCTTTCAATCCAGCAAGTATAGCTTCTGAAAAAGCAAAGGGTCAGTATAAGACTAGTCGCATTGTAAAAGCGTTCGATAAGGCAATTCAACAGGCAATGGGGCAAGAACCCGAATGCGCAAATCTCGCTGGGCCAATGCCGGGAAGCGGTGGTGGCGGTCCAAGGCATGGTATCTTAGTAGCGCAGCGGCACAATCTTCCTAACTCGGACTGGACTAGCCGTGTTGAATGGCCATCAGGCGGCATTTCACCAAAAATTAGTTAGCATTCATAGCATCTCCACAGGGAGAGCAGGCTCATTTACCTCACGCTTTTGAAGCGTCTGCTGCTTTTGCGCAGAGTGTAGAATGTCCAAGCTATACACGGCAGGGTGATTGAATGTGTAATCTATAAAATAGTTATTTATCATAAACGATAGTTTTTACCTGAGGAAAAATACCGATAGATCTAAATCTCATCAAAACTATTGTTGTGGTTACGCAAAAAACTATTGTTGTGGTTACGCAAATAGATAGCCAATCTAGTACGCTCAATCACATAAGCTCAGATTAATTCCCTGTTACTAAGTTTTACCGTTTAGTCACGATAATACCCAAAGTCGGCACTTTGCCTGGGATAGCCTGACACGAGTACTCCGTAGCCGCAATTAAAAGAGTGTCTTAGGCCCTTTTTTCCTTGTAAAATCCCTGTAGAACAGTGAATGGGTGGAGGGGCGTTCGCTATGGACTCCATGCAACACCATTCATAAACGTAAAACAACCTATGGATCCGGGACAATCAGATGAAAATAGAACATAAACCACACGCCCAGATAGCAAAGCGCTCCAAGGCTGGGCCGCATTTGACCAAGCATGAGAATTTGGGCTTCAATGGCCGCTTCGCCATGATTATCACGGATGCCGTCGGCACCATGTGGTGCGCCTATCTTTTTGCCATGCTTGCGCTCATCAGTCTGCCGGAAGCAATCCACGCAGGTACCGCAGCGCTGATAGCATGGGTCGCGCAGACATTTTTACAGCTGGTGCTGCTGTCGGTTATCATGGTCGGCCAGAAAGTGGCGGCAGGCGCCTCGGATAAGCAGGCGCTCCAAACCTATAACGATGCCGAAGCCATCCTCGAAATACAGGACGAGGTGCATCGTTTAATTAAAATCAATAATGACCTGACGCAAGAGATCCACGTTGCACTGGCCCAAAAAAGCCCCGCCTAAGCCCCGCCTAAACCCGGCCTAAACCCCGCCACCACCGGGCCATTATTGCCTGGCACCCGCCATTATTGCCTATCCCCACAGGTAAATAAGTGCGGCGGAAACGCGCGCCACAGCCCTGAAACCCGCGCAGGCTGGTATGACGCGCCGAAAACATAGGCTTGGAACAATTATTGCATATATTTGGCCGCATCCTGATAAATGCAAGGAAGCTGCTGGCCCAAAATCTGGCAGCTTCCTTATAAAATACAGAGAGATAAATCCTATCGTAAGTTTTTTTGAAAGAGTACGTTTAATACCTATCAGGATGCAAGTAGTACGTTCCTTATAAACCATGTAGGAGATTTACATGTCTAGTACAGCAGCTTTATCTGCCGGCGGAGGAGGGGGGATAGACCTCTCAGCCCTTCGACAGCAAAGATTCAATAAGATTGATACCAATGGCGACGGTACGGTCTCTAAAGATGAATTTGTGTCCGGCCGTCCTAAAGGTGTAAGCGAAAGCAATGCCAGCTCCTTGTACGACAAGATTGATACGCAAAAAACAGGCGCATTGACCGAGTCCGACCTTGAAACTGGCTTAGCCCAAAACCGTCCGTCCGGTAACGGCGGCGGGTTAGGTGCTAATCTCTCAAGTGGCGTTCTGGCTGCTCTTTTACAAGCATCCCAGGAAACCACTAGCACCAGCAGCACCACTGCCAGCGCCGCAACAAGCGCCAGCAGCACAACGTCTGATACCAGCAGCAACGGTGCCGACAAGATCCTCTCCGATCTTGAGGCGTTGCTGACGGATATCAGCTCGCTTGGTTCTGCGTCTGGCGCTGCCAATGGCCCTCCTTCTGCGAAGGATATCTTCAGCAAGCTCGATACGGACGGTGACGGCAAACTCTCGAAAGCGGAGTTTGTCGCTGGCCGCCCCGATGGGGTAAGCGAAGACCAGGCCAGTGCCCTGTTCAGCAAAATTGATTCCAGCGGAACAGGCTCCATCAGTGAACAGCAATTCGCCGATAACACCCAGCCGGGCGGTCCCGGCGGTGAAACCGGCGGACATGTTGGGCATGGTGGGCACCACCACGGCCATGGCGGCCCGCCTCCGGCTGAAACCGCTTCAACGGATAGCACAAGCACCTCCGATAATCAGGTCTTGCTGCAAATCCTGCAGGCGATTCAGTCCTACACAGCGACCGCTTCAAACAACACCCCTGCGACAAGCGCCATTGCCGCAACGGCCTGAT
>JAYULW010000019.1:0-8692 GCA_043763155.1 Alphaproteobacteria bacterium
CCGTTCTTGCCAATCGTCGAAAAGCTCTGCACCTTGGAAAGCACCTGCCCCACGTCATTGGCGTCGGTTTCAAACTCCACATATTCGGTGAGCAGCGTGGCAATCCTCGGCGGCAAAATATCATGCAGGTTTTTATCCGTCAGGTCCGCCGCCGTATAGCCGATCAGGTCTTCGCCGGGCTTGTTAATTCCCGTGATTTTTATCGACTTTGCGCTATTATTCTGGCAAATGGTGACGACAGCGTCATTGCTGCGGTGGCCCGGCATCATAAATTTGTCACCATACGAAGGGTTAACCTTATAATTTTTCTGACTTAAACAGTTAGGCTAAATCAAGAGTGTGAATAAACCATTAATCACAGCAATATCCGCCCCTTAAATTTATGACTGACCAGAACCGCATCAAACGCCTTATTTTCCGCAGTGTCCACCGCGGCTGCAAAGAAACCGACCTCGTTTTCGGCCAGTTTGCCACGTCCCAACTGGCTGCATTAGAAGGCGAAACCCTCAATACCTACGAACGCCTGCTCGACGAAGACGACGCCGACATCTGGCAGTGGCTCATCGGCAAATCCCCCGCCCCCGCTGAATACGCCCCACTCATTGACCGCTTAAAAACCTTCGGCGTACCCGCCGCATAATGACCGCCCCGGCCCCTTCCCATCCCCACAAGGAAATCTGGACCCTCTCCGGCGTCCCCACTGGCGCAGAAAGCCTCGTCCTCGCCGAGTTGCTAGCAGGCAAGCGCCGCCTCGAATCCCCCGCCCAAACCATCCTCCACATCGCAGTAGGCGACCGCTCCCTCGACCTCACCGCCAACACCCTCGCCTTCTTCGCGCCCGACGTCGAAATCATCACCTTCCCCGCGTGGGACTGCATGCCCTACGACCGCGCCAGCCCCAACACCACCATCATGGCCGCCCGCATGCGCGCCCTCGCCGCGCTTGCGCAAGCCCCCCGCACCGGCCAGTCCCGCGTCATCCTCACCACCGTAAACGCAGCCCTGCAAAAACTCCCGCCCAAAAGCGCGCTGAAAAACACCGTCTTCGACATCAAAAAAGGCAACCGCCTGAACCGCGACGCCCTCATCGAATACCTCACCTCGCAAGGCTACCGCCGCAGCGGCAAAGCCATGGAACCCGGCGAATTCGCCGTTCGCGGCAGCATCATAGACATGGTGCCCTCCGGCGCGTCCGAAGGCATCCGTATTGATTTATTCGGCGACGACATCGAATCCATCCGCAGCTACGACCCACTCACCCAGCTCACCGAATCCGCCGTCCCCGGCCTCGTGCTATACCCCATGAGCGAAGTCCTCCTCACCCCCATAACCATCGAGCGCTTCCGCGAACGCTACCGCGACCTTTTCGGTGCCGTAAATAAAGAAGACCCCTTATATGAGGCAATCTCCAGCGGCGCCTCCTACCCCGGCATGGAACATTGGCTCCCCTTATTCTACGAACACACCGAAACCCTGTTCGACTACGCAAACCCCCAATTGGTAACCATGGATAGCGAAACCCCCGCCGCTGTGCAGGAACGCTTAGAAACCATCCGCGATTATTACGAAGCCCGCATCACCGCCTCCACCACCCACAAGAAAAACAGCTTCGCCGCCGGTGGCATCTACAACCCCATCCCCACCGAGCGCTTTTTCCTGCGCGACGAAACATGGCACACCCAACTCAGCAAAGCCCAAGCCGCTTTATTTTCTCCCTTCAAAGAAGCGCAAGGCAGCGCAATCCCCGTCGGCTACCGCCCCTCCATACGCTTCGCCCAAGGCCAGCCCGACAACACCCCCTTCCAGCAATTAAAAGAAGTAAGCGAGTCCAACCCCAAGGCAACCCTCATCGCCTGCTACACCGAAGGCTCCCGCGAACGCCTGCAAACGCTCTTGATGGAACGTGGCTTCCACATCGTCAAAGTCGAAGACTGGCAGCATGTGAAGGACGTAAAAGGCAAAACCATCGGCCTCATCGTCCTGCCGCTGGAGTCCGGCTTTGAATCCGACAAAGCCCTCATCCTCTCCGAACAAGACGTCCTCGGCGAACGCATCGCCCGCGCAAAACCCAAGAAGAAAAAATCCGATGTCTTCCTTGCCGAATCCGCCAATTTCGGCGAAGGCGAACTGGTCGTCCACAAAGAACATGGCATTGGCCGCTTCGAGGGCCTCGTCACCCTCACCGTCAATGGCGCAAGCCACGACTGCCTGAAAATCATCTACGACGGCGACGACAAACTTTTCCTGCCCGTCGAAAACATCGAAATGGTCTCCCCCTTCGGCCTCGACGAAGAAAATGTAAAGCTGGATAAACTCGGCGGCGCAAGCTGGCAAGCCCGCAAAGCCAAGCTGAAACAGCGCATCAAAATCGCCGCCGAAGCCCTGCTCAAAACCGCCGCCCAGCGCCTCACCCGCCGCGGCGAAGTCTTCGACACCCCAACAGGCGCCTACGAAGATTTCTGCGCCCGCTTCCCCTACATGGAAACCGACGACCAGGCCAAAGCCATCGAAGAAGTCCTCGAAGACCTCCACTCCGGCAAACCGATGGATAGGCTCATCTGCGGCGACGTTGGCTTCGGCAAAACCGAAGTCGCCCTGCGCGCTGCCTTCGTTGCCAGCATGGGCGCGGGCAAAACCAGCCAGGTCGCCGTCATCGCCCCCACCACCCTGCTTGCCCGCCAGCACTATCGCAATTTCCGCGACCGCTTCGCAGGCTTCCCCATCGAGGTGCGCCAACTCTCCCGCATGGTAAACGCCAAAGACCAGAAAGACACCCGCGAAAAAATCGCCGAAGGCAAAGTAGAAATCGTCATCGGCACCCACGCCCTGCTCTCCAAACAAGTAGCGTTCAAACATCTCGGCCTTTTAATCGTGGATGAAGAACAGCATTTCGGCGTAGGCCAAAAAGAAAAACTCAAAGAGCTAAAATCCGGCGTCCACGTCCTCACCCTTTCCGCCACCCCCATTCCCCGCACCCTGCAAATGGCGCTCACCGGCGTGCGCGACCTCTCCCTCATCACCACGCCCCCCATTGACCGCCTCGCCATCCGCAGCTTCGTGATGCCCTTCGACCCCGTAGTGGTCAAAGAAGCCATCCACCGCGAAATGCACCGCGCGGGCAAATGCTTCGTCGTCACCCCCCGCATCAAAGACATCGGCGAGCTGAAACTCCAAATCAGCACCCTCGTCCCCGAAGCCAAAATCGCCGTCGCCCACGGCCAGCTGCCCGCCACCGACCTAGACCGCATCATGAACGAATTTTACGACGGCAAATACGACATCCTGCTTTCCACCGCCATCATCGAATCCGGCCTAGATATCCCCACCGCCAACACCATGATTATCCACAACGCCCACCTCTTTGGCCTCTCCCAGCTTTACCAGATGCGTGGCCGCGTGGGCCGCGGCAAAACCCGCGCCTATGCGTATTTCTTACTCCCCCACCACCGCACCCTAAGCAAAAACGCCACCCGCCGCTTAGAAGTCATGCAAACCCTCGACACCCTCGGCGCTGGCTTCACCCTTGCCAGCCACGACATGGACATACGCGGTTTTGGCAACTTGGTAGGCGAAGAACAATCCGGCCACATCCGCGAAGTAGGCATGGAACTCTACCAGCAAATGCTGGAAGACGCCGTCGCCAAGCTCAAATCCGGCAAACACACCGACGCCGACGAGCAGCAGGAATGGAGCCCCCAAATCAACCTCGGCATCTCGGTATTAATCCCCGAAGAATACGTCTCCGACCTGCAACTCCGCCTCGGCCTCTACCGCCGCGTCGCCGAAATGATAAACGAAGACGACATCAACTCCTTCGCCGCCGAACTCACCGACCGCTTCGGCCCCGCCCCCCAGGAAGTCACCCAGCTCATCGCCGTCCTCGGCATCAAACTTCAATGCAAAAAAGCGGGCATAGACCGCATTGACGCCGGCCCCAAAGGCGCGGTCATCTCCTTCCGCGACAACACATTCTCCCGCCCCGACGCCCTCATTGAATATGTGGACAAAAACATCCGCAACTTCAAAGTCCGCCCCGACATGAAGCTCGTCTTCACCCACGACTGGAAAGACGAAGCCGACAAGCTCGCCCGCCTGCGCAAAGCCGCCACCGACATCGCCAGCCTGATAACCCCCGCCTAAGCGCCCGCCAATCGGTTTTTGTATAAAAACCAATAGCCCACCCACTAATTAACACTGGCCATAAGCCCTGTTTTATTATCTTATGCCAGCATGCAAACGCCATCCCGCAAAGGCACCCCATGGTTAATTACAACATCATCATTATCCTGCTAATCGGCGCTGTGCTGATGCACGCCTCGCGCAGCCTGCTGAGCATATGGCTGAAACTCTTCCTCGCCATTGCCTGTATCTCGACCACCGCCATGTACCTGAACTTCGGCGACATGAACAACATCTTCCCCAAAGACAAGGCCTATACCGACAAATACGGCACCCAGCCGAAACATGCCTACGTGCACTGGCATGAAATCTATCATTATTATCTCGGCGCCAAATACTTCCCCGAAATAGGCTATAAAGGCATGTATGAAACCATCGCCTATGCCGACAGCATCTCCGAACACCCCGCCCTGCGGGCCATAGGCCTGCGCTCGCTTCGCGCCCCCACTTACCCCATCCCCATGGCCGAGGGCCTGCGCCGGGGCAAAGAAGAATTCCGCCCCAAATTCACCGATGAACGCTGGCAGTCCTTCCGCGACGACCTCGAAGCCATGAAAAACTTAGGCGACACCAACTGGCTCGACCTCGGCATGTTCGACGCAGGCTACAACCCCTCCCCCAGCTGGAACGTCATCGGCAACACCATGGCCAACCTCATGCCACTGCGCCAGGATCAGGCATGGTTCGGCGACCAAAGCCCCGAATGGTATCAGATCCAGTGGCTCCCGCTGTTCGACCCCCTCCTGCTCGTAATCGCCCTCGGCTTCGTCACATGGGCCTTCGGCGCGCTTGGCGCAACCGCCTTCGTACTGTTCTACATGCTAAGCGAACCCGCCTCCATGACGTGGATCGCGGGCAGCTTCTTCCGCTGGACATGGTTCGTAGAGCTGATGATCGGCCTTTCCTGCCTCAAAAAACGCCACTACATCCCCGCCGGTATCTTCTTCGGCCTCACCGCCACCGACCGTATCTTTCCGCTCGCCTTCCTTGGCGCGGCGGGCGTGGGCCTCCTCGCCGACAATGTCCGCCAGCGCAATTTCCGCCCCGTGCTGAAATTCGGCATCAGCGCCGCCATCACCATGGCCATCATGGTGGGCCTCTCCATCATGATGTTCGGCACTCAGGCATGGGTCGAATTCTTCGAAAAAATCAGCGCCCACAAAGACCTCTATTTTGTGAACCATATCGGCTACCGCCGCATTGCGGTCTTCGGCCCCGAAGTCCCAGGCCAGAATTTCTGGTGGGAAGAAGGCCTCAACCATTTCCGCGAATGGAACGCCCACCTTACCGCCAAATGGATCGAAGTCCGCCCGCTGCATTACGTCCTCTGGGCCGTCATGATCACCGTGGCGCTCTATGCCAGCCTGCGCGCCCGCGCCGACGAAGCGTCCCTCATGCTTGGCGGCCTGCTGTTCTTCCTTTTTGAAATCCCCGCCAACTACTATTACATCTATTTCCCGATGGTATTCGTGGTGCTTCTTACCACCACCTACAGCAAGCTGCGGCCGCTCCTGCTGTCCAGCTTCATAGCCCTCTGGGCCGCCCTCTGGTATTTCCATGGCTACAACAGCGATGACCTGATCAACAACTATTATAAATGCTGTTGCTTCTTCGCTTTCTACTGTGTGTGGGTCTTTGGGCGTGCGGGCGAAACCCTGATGTGGCACATGCGCGAATGCGAGCGTCCCCGCGGCGAACGCAGCGTGAAAACCCTTGAAATCGGCTGATTTCCTGCTATCACCAATGGAATAAGCACCCCAGATCAGGCAGGCAATGAGCGATTTATTCACCAATAAACAGCAGCTGAAGAACCAATCCTACACTGCCGAAGATATCGAGGTATTAGAAGGTCTTGAGCCAGTTCGTCGCCGCCCCGGCATGTATATCGGCGGCACCGACGAAACCGCCATGCACCATCTGGTGAACGAAGTGTTCGACAACGCCATGGACGAAGCCGTCGCAGGCTACGCCAACAAAATCGAGCTGGAAATGCGCCCCGATAACGTGATCGTAGTGCGCGATAATGGCCGCGGCATCCCCATTGACCCGCACCCCAAATTCCCGAAAAAATCCGCCCTCGAAGTCATCCTCACCACCTTGCATTCCGGCGGCAAATTCTCCGACAAATCGTATGAGACTTCCGGCGGCTTGCACGGCGTGGGCATCTCGGTGGTCAACGCCCTTTCGGACTATCTGGAAGTCGAAGTGGTGCGCGACAAAACCGTCTACCGCCAAAGCTACTGCCGCGGCGAAGCCACCACCAAACCCACCAAGGTCGGGCAAGATAACCGTGGCCGCGGCACCACCGTCGCCTTCCGCCCCGACCATGAAATCTTCGGCAAAGCCAAATTCCGCCCCGAACGCCTTTACAAGCTCGCCCGCTCCAAAGGCTACCTGTATCGCGGCGTGGAAATCCAGTGGATCTGCGATGAATCCCTCCTGCCTGAAGGCTCGCCCGTCCCCACCAAGGAAACCATCCACTTCCCCGGCGGCCTGCGTGACTTCCTGAACCAGCAGCTCGAAGGCCGCGCCACGGTCGTCACCGAACCCTTCTCCGGCGAGGCCGAACTCGCGGGCAAAATGGGCCGCGTCGAATGGGCCATCCACTGGCCCGCCGACGAAGAAGTGTATGAAAGCACCTACTGTAACACCATCCCCACCCCCGACGGCGGCACCCATGAATCGGGCCTGCGCTCCGCAGTCACCAAAGGCATCAAAGCCTACGGCGAACTGACCAATAACAAAAAAGTGACGCAAAGCCAAAACGAAGACATGCTCGGCGGTGCCATCATCGTGCTGTCGCTATTCATGAAAGACCCGCAGTTTCAGGGCCAGACCAAGAACAAGCTGGTAAGCGTCGAAGCCGCCCGCCTCGTGGAAAACGCCGTGCGCGACCATTTCGACCATTACCTGACCGGCGATCCTGAAAACAGCAACAAGCTGATGGCCTACATCGTAGACCGCATGGACGAACGCCTGCGCCGCAAAGCCGACCGCGAGGTAAGCCGCAAAGCCGTCACCCAGCGCCTGCGCCTGCCCGGCAAACTGGCCGATTGCTCGCGTTCCTCCGGCCTCGGCACCGAAATCTTCATCGTGGAAGGCGACTCCGCAGGTGGCTCCGCCAAGCAGGCCCGCGACCGCGAAACGCAAGCAATCCTGCCCCTGCGCGGTAAAATCCTGAACGTGGTAAGCGCCACGATTGACAAGATCAAAGCCAATCAGGAACTGGCGGATTTGACGCTGGCCCTCGGCTGCGGCTCCGGCAACCATTACAACGAGGAAGCCCTGCGCTACGAAAAAGTCATCATCATGACCGACGCAGACGTGGACGGCGCGCACATCGCATCCCTGCTCATGACCTTCTTCTATCAGGAAATGCCCGAACTGATCCGTAACGGCCACCTCTACCTCGCCCGCCCGCCGCTCTACCGTATCAACATCGGCACCAGCCATTTCTACGCGCAGGACGAGAAGGAAAAAGAATCCATCATCGCCAAAAACGCCCGCGCCAACAGCAAGGTCGAAGTAGGCCGCTTCAAAGGCCTCGGCGAAATGACGCCCCCGCAATTGAAAGAAACCACGATGCAGATCGGTACCCGCATCCTGCTTAAAGTTTCCATTGATGAAGACGACATCGCCCCCACCGCCGAGCGCGTGGAGCAGTTAATGGGCCGCAAGCCCGAACACCGCTTCAACTTCATTCAAGAACAAACCGCCGCCCGCGGCCTCGAAGCCATCGAAGGGATGGATGTTTAAGTAATTCAGTAATTTATTTGCTGTTCTTACATTTAAACATGAAGCAGTTATCCACAAGGCCCGTCAGCCATCATTAATCATGTTCTAAAAATACATGGTAAATTACCGCTGCGGCGGCCGTGGGTCTTCAATATTTTTCGGCACCCCGAACTCATCAATTCCTGAGCGCCTGAACGCCTCGTTGAACCGCTCCACCGTATACTGGATCATCTTGCCCAACATGGTATAGGCATCAATCCTTGCCTGCTCTCCCACCTTGTCGCCGAGCTTCTCGCGGGTAGCGCCATCGTAAGACGCCTCCACCTCTTTAGTCAGCCGCTCATAATATTTAACATTCATGACCGATAGGTCAATCTGCGCATGCACAAACCGCTCTTCCACTGGCTCCATTTGCTTATTAATCTCAATAAGCTTGCCTTTTGCCTCCGAGCTTAGCAGCCGCTTGAATATCCCCGGCCTTTGCTTTTCCAGCAGGTGTGCGTCGAACTTAATCTCGGCCTTTTCAAGCAGCGCCTTGCGGTAGCCTTCCGCCATTTCATCAATGCTGTTTTGCAGCACCGGGCTTTTAGCTACATTGGCCGTCATGTTGTAATAGGAGCCGCCCTTGTCCGGGTCGTGCTTCTTCATGTAAGAGAATGTGCCCGGCCATGAATCGTTCAAATATTTAACGGCCTCATCCATCCTTTGCCGCGGAGTGGGCTTTACATTAAGCTCCTCCTTCGGCCGCCTATCCTGGATAAAATCAACCATCTTATTT
>JAYULW010000020.1:0-16967 GCA_043763155.1 Alphaproteobacteria bacterium
GAGAAACGGCGGTAATGCGTGCGGTCCTGCTTCAGCGCTTCCACCGCCTCATCCATCGTCTTCACCTGCTTATACAGCGTCGCCGGGTTTTCCACCACCGTGCCGCTATGATGAAAATCCGTCACCAGATCCACAAGGTAATTAAATTCCCCATTCGGGTTCACAAGGTAAAACGGCTTGGTCACCTTGAACTTATCATGCGTCTGTTCGGCCACGATCATCGAGGTGAACATATACATATTGCGCCAGAACTCGTCCTTCGCCTGCGCCGGGTCAAACGCGAACACCACCCCGTCCGACTTCGCAAGCACCGTGTGCTGTATGTCGTCCGGCCGGTTAAACTTAGACGTAATCACCTGCGTGGCAAACCCATTGCCATGGGTCTTCTTCTGCATCTCCATCGCCTCATGGCGGCCTGCATAATTATGCTCGTCCACCACCATGCCCACCGCGAAATCTTCTGAATACACAGGTTCGCGCTTAATGCTTGGGTCAATAGTGATTTTTAGTTCTTTAGAAAGCGCGCGCATCGCCAAAGCGCGCGGGCTGTAATACAAATAAAAATCGTCCCCAAGTTGCGCTTCGGTACGGTTTTCGGTGAATTCCGGTGCGCCCGGCACGATGTAATGCGGCTTATCGGGAATCAGGTAATTATCAATTTCAATCGGCCCGGAAGGGTCGTTCGGCATGGGCGAAAATGTCACCTTCCCCTTCACTTCCGAACCCACCTGCTGCTGCTTTTCAATTTCGCCCGTGCGGCTGATTTTCTGGTCCACCGGCGCAATCGAAAGCACGCTTTTTTTCACCACGCCGTAATTCACCGGCTTGTCTTCATCCTGCATCTGGCGGAAGGCCTTGCGCACCTTTTCCATAAAGCCCTGAATACCGTCGGACCCGATGGTAGTAGGTCCCGTTTCCACCCCCGGCGTCGGCGCCGTATGGTCGAGCAGATGTTCGATCTTGCGGAAGCCCTGCGCCGTTCCAATGCCCGGCTGCATGAAATGGAACCCCGAATCCTCAGCAATGAAAAACGCCTGGCTCTTTTTAATACCCATGTTCTTTTTAGCGCCCGTAAGCCCTTGCCCCGGTTGCGTCTGGATATGCGCGAGCTTGTGCAACCTGCGCTCTTCGCTCATATCGTCCCACGCCTCAAACGCCGCCTGCACCTTCACCGACACGTTGCCCTGATAGGTGCGCTTATCTTCGTCCGGCCCCACATAATTATCCACCAGCTCATAAATGGAGCGCACCTCAACATCCATGCCCTGCGCTTTGCACACGGCTTCGATTTCCTTGTATTTCTTAAACGTACCCGTCGCCACGAACAGGATCGAGCCGGGCGGCACAATCGGCTTAGGGTTGATCTTCGTCAGCGGCTGCTTATCCTTTGCCAGCACTTCAAGCTGCTTCATCGTCGTCTTGCGGTTTTCCGAGACATAAATGCCTAAATGATGCCCAAGCGCGCTAAGGTCGCTATATTGGCGCTCAAGATGGCGCTCCGTATCTTTATCATCCTTGAAGTCAATAATTTTAATCCCGCGCAGCAATTGGTCCCAAAACCCATTACCCAGCGCGCTCACTTCATTTTCAATAATCAACGGGTGCGCAAGCGCCGCCTTGTCGCCTTTGCGCTTCTGCTCCACCAGATGCAGGATTTCATCCATCGCATGGAAATCTCCCGGTATCGCCACCGTCACATTCGATGAATCCACCTGATGGGTCATGTCATGCCCGCGGAAATTCTGGTTCAGCCCAAACCGCTCGCCCGCCACGCGCACATGGTCGAAGCGCTGCGGATTGGGCGCGCCAGCTTTTAATTGCTCAATATCTTTTTCCAGTTTCTCGCGCCCAAAAACCATGTAGTGCGGCACCGGGTTCAGCCCCATCAGATACTTGATTTCCGGCCTGCGGATCAGCGCGTTCAGATGCTCCGGTGTCATCCCCGCATCCACCATCACCTTCGTCTGCTCAATATACCATTTATCGCCCTGCCCTGTGCCGCCCAGCGTCGGGCGTGCGCCCTGCAAAATGCCGGTGGTATTTTCAAGGTAGCGCTCCAGCCGCGCCGTGGATTTTTCACCCAGCGGAAACGGGCTGTTCCCATCGCCATTGCCCTGCTGCACCACTTTGCTGTGGTCTTGAAGCGGAATGAAATCAATATTTTTCTTGGCTGCCATAACGATCTTTTTTAATGCGAATGCTGTTTCAAAGCGCCCTTGGGGTTGGCGAAATTCGGGCCAAACGCTTCGCGCACCGCCATGCGGTGGCTAAGCGCTAAAAGCTCCGCCTCATGTAATTGCCCGTTATTGGGCGGTATCACCGTAATGGTTGGATTATCGGTCTTATGCAGGTTCTTGATCAGGCGTCCAAGCCCCGCAGGCTCCGGCATGCGCAGCCCGTGCGCCACATTGCCTGCGCTCATTTCCCCAAGCAATTGCTGGTTATCGAACGTCATCATATAAACATCCGTAAACCCGATATGGTTGTGCGCGTTGGAAAGCGCGCCCGCAAACACCGGCGGCTTGCTCGGAAGCCAGCCCTCCCCCACCACCGAAACACCGGGATAAAACGTGCCGTCGTCCGCCTTCAGCAGCACCGCCGTAATTTTCAGGTTCTTCCCCTCAGGAATACGCGCCGCATGTTCGCTGTAGGCCTTCTTGATCAGTTGCAGCATCGCCCGGTTCACATTTTCCATGCTCGGCGCAATCGCAAGCCCCGGCACCGACATGTCCACCTGCGTGTAGGCCCTCGCAAGTTCCTCGATCTGCTTACGGCTAAGCGTCTCGCCGCGCGTCATCGGCGTGTCCAGCGGCAAAGCGGGCGCGCTCATATCGGTAATATACAAATACCCCTTGCGCACCACCTCCGCGATACCCTCTTTGGCCACCTGCATAATCTCTGGCAGCGGATACATTTTCGGCTGCGTAATGTCCCACGCCTCGCCCGGCTTCATATCCAGCGCAAAATTCGCCGCTGAATTCAGCGCCAGTTTCTGCGTGCCGTCATTGGTGGGCAGCATGATAAAACGGCTGCTTTCTTTCGTGTGCCTCCGCAGGTTATCGCGGCACTCCCCGCACATGCAGCCCATATGCCCCGGCTCTTTATCCACCAGCTTTCCGCCTGCTTCCTTTTCCGCCATGCCCGACATCAGGTACACTTCCTGCAGCTGCACGCCTTCATTATGCAGCCCGTCCTGCGCGCGCCTGAGCGCCGATGTCTCGCCGCACCCGCGCCCGGAAAACGCGTCCTTGATATGCACCTCGTTATTCACGCCCAGGAAAAGCCGTCCGCTATCCGTCACCACCGCCGACGCCGCGTAATAGCCCAGCGCGTCGGGCATGGCATGGGGCCGGTATTGCGCCAGCAGCGCATTCACCAGTTGCAGCCGGTCCTGCGTGTCCAAATCACTCACGCCCAAAGGCCGGAAACTACCGCCCAATGGTTTCGGGCGCAGCAAAATCTCGCCGCTTTCAATTTGCTGCCACTGGTATTCGCCGCGCGCAAGCACCACCTCACCGCTATATTTATAGCCGTTGCCTGATGGTGCCGATGGCGCACCTGCGTCTTCTTTTGTATAACTCTGTACAGACATAGCGTTTCGTCTCTGGGTTAGGCGGCACAAAATTAACAAAATATTAATCTTTGTGATAGCCTTTTATTGTGACAATATGATGGCAACTCGCTTGCTCACGCATATATTTAATCAATATCTTTCAATAGATTAAAAAATCACAAAAACAGGAGCCAGAAACCAGATGCAAAAACTCCCCCGCAAGTTGCATTTTTGGGCTGCCTGTTTTTTACTCATCAGCCAGAATGCCTACGCCGAAACCCGCCCTGTGGTGCTGGAGCTTTTCACCTCGCAGGGCTGCTCCTCTTGCCCCGCCGCTGAAGCATTACTCAAAACCCTGAACCAGCCCGGCGTGCTCGCCCTCTCCCTGCATGTGAAATACTGGGACTATCTCGGCTGGAAAGACCCCTACGCCACCGACGAAAACAGCGCCCGCCAGCGCGCCTACGGCCAGGTACTTAAAGACGAGCTATACACACCCCAGATGGTCATTGACGGCGCAAGTGTCACCGTCGGCTCCGACAGCGACGGCATACACAGCGCCATGCAATTCGCCCACACCAGCATGGCCAGCATTCCCATCACCTTAAAACCAAACGGCACTAATTTGCGCATCACCCTGCCCACCGCGCCCACCAACGCCGGCCCAACCATTCCCATCGTCGCCACCCTCTGGGCCATGCAATACAAAAAGAACGAAACCACCGACATCCTCGCCGGGGAAAATAAAGGCCGCCGCCTGGAGGGCCTGCACAATGTCATCAAAATCACGCAGCTCGGCACATGGTCGCGTGAAGCAGCCACCTACGAACTTCCCATCAAGGATTTAGGAAATGACGGCATTGCAATCCTGCTGCAGGGCGAATCCTATGGCCGCCTCGTAGGCGCCGCAACCTATAACGACTAAACCGAAAACCCTTCCGGCGCACCGCCCGCGCGGTGCCGCGCCGCCATGCGCTGATACGCATCTTCCAGCGCTTTGGTCACCGCCTTCGTATCAAACAACGCAAACTCCATCCGCTTCTCGCGCAGATGGTTTTTCAGCGCCGCAAGCCTCTGCGCATCCCGCGCCAAGGCTAACGCCAGCGCCTCATACGCCGCTAAATCCTCCGCCACCAGCTCCGGCAAATCCACCGCCGCCAGCAAGCTTGCCGCCACCCGGCTTGCAAATGTTTCCCCCGCCATCGTCACCACCGGAACCCCGCACCACAGCGCGTCGCTGGCCGTCGTATGCCCACAAACCGGAAACGTATCGAGAAAAATATCGGCCTGCGCGTAACGCTGCAAATGCACCTCCGGCGGCGCCATCTTCGCAACGATAATGCGCTCCGGCGCAATACCCCGCGCAACCGCCATAGCACGCACATTCACCGTAGCCTCGGCCATGGTTTCATACAACCAAAGCACGCTGCCCGGCACCTGCTCCAGCAAGCGCATCCACACCGCAAACACCTCCGGCGTAAACTTGTACGACTGGTTGAAATCGCAAAACACAATCCCCGTTTCCGGCAACCCATACTCCGCCCGCGTGCCCATGCCCGAAGGCAGCGCGCGCTTACGGTCATTAATCTGGTAACAATGCGGCAGCCGCACCAGCGCCTCGCTGAACTCCGCCTCCGCGCCTTTCGGCGCGCAAACGGAATCCGCAATGAAATAATCCATAAACCCCGCGCCCGTCGTGCCCGGATACCCAAGATAATGCACCGCGATCGGCGCAGGCCGCAGCGCCATCAACCCCATCCGGTGGCCAAACGTATACCCCTTCAGGTCCACTAAAATATCAATGCCATCTTCGCGCACCATCTGCGCTGCCCGCTCATCATCCACCCCATGAATATCGCGCCACACATCCACCGCCCCCGCAATGCGCTTGCGCTGCGCGCTACCATCATCCGCCCCCGCCGAATACGCATAAATCTCGAACTGCCCCCGGTCGTGCCGCTCAAACAATTCGCTAATCAAAAACGCCGTCACATTCCGGTGAAAATCCGCAGACACATACCCGATGCGCAGTTTCTTTCCCACCGAAGGCAACGAAAAATGCGGGTTAAACGGAACCCCTTGCGGGTAATGCGACCGTGACCAATGCTCGGCATTTGTCCGCTGCGTTAGCGCCGTGCAATACAGCGCCGCAATAAACGGCACCACGCTCTGCACCCCAAGCACAAGCGTCGCCTCTAACCCTTCCGCAAGCTGCGCCCGCTTCTCCCACCGGCACAAATAATTCAGCCGGTGCAGCAATTCCGCCAGCGCCTCGGCGTGCCCCGCATTCAGCGCAAACGCCTTCTCATACGCACGTGCCGCCCCCGTATGGTCGCCCGTTTCCTGCAATAATTTCCCAAGATTCACCCAGCCAAACGCATAGTCCGCATCCAGCTCCACCGCCTTGCGGTACGCTTCCAGCGCCTTATCCTTCGCGCCCACTTCCTTATACACATTCCCAAGTGTATTCCACGCCGCAACCAGCTCCGGCCTGAGCGCCACACAGCGCAACAACACATGCTCCGCATCCGCAAACCGCCATAGCCGCATCAACGCCGTGCCCAAATTCGCCAGCACCTCCGGCACATCCGCCCGAATGGAAAGCGCCTGCTGGTACGCCTGCACCGCATCGCTATTGCGCCCCTGCTCCAGTAGCTGATTCCCCAGCGCAAACGACTGCTCCAGCAGTTGCGTCGCAGCCGAACCACTGCGCAAAGCCACTAACCGCCCCGCACCCCTATGCCCCGGCGCAATCTGCACTAAATGCCCATACACCTGAATCGCAAGCAGCAACTGCCCCGTCTCCTCAAGCGTCAGCGCAAGGTCAAAACACGCTTCCTCAAAATCCGGCTTGCGCTGCATGGCCTGGTTGAAGCACTGCATCGCCGCGCCCTTATCGCCCATCTGCGCATGAATGCCGCCCTTAACGTGCCACGCGCGCGCGTCGTTCGCATCCCCCGCGAGCCATGCATCCACCAGCTGCAACGCCGAAGGCAACTGCCCCAGCGCCACCGCCCGTTCAATATGTGCTAAATCAACCGCTGCTAAATTCCCCAAGCCCCTGCCTCTTCCCTAGAACGGATACCTCCGATACGGATAGGGGTAAGGCGTAGCACCAAACGAGCCGTAAGGATAGGCCGGTTCCGCAGCTGGAACCCGCACATCCCCGATGCGCCCCTGCGCCAGCAGGCGGCAATCATTGGGCGAACCCTGCATGGCAATATCGGCCACCATGAATTTCGGCGCCTTCGCCATAAACGACACCTCGCACACCGATTCCTGCTCATAGGGCGTCTGCGAATCATAAATCGTGGAGCGGCGGTAGGTAAGCAGCCGCGAGCCGTCGGTCAGGTGGCTTTCCTTCGTGGGCGCCCCCCACCCCATAATCACATCGTCAACCGGATGCCCGCCAAACTGGCGCCACAGCACCTCCCGCGAGTCCGTAACCGGCGGCGCAGGCGTACACGCCGCAAGCAAGCTTGCCGCCACCACAAGAACCAGTAAAGTTGATAAATAACGCATAGTTAAACTCCTCCCACCCTTCATTGAATCAAGAATACAACACTCCCCAACTAATAGTGGTACAGCGCGAATTCAGGCTTTACTAAAAAGTAACGTCTGTAGTAGATAATCAGTTTATAAATAAAAAAAATATGGTGAATCATCACCAATCTTGTCAACGGGAATACTTAGGGTCATTTATGCGCAATCTCCGCCTCCTCGTCACGCTTGCTGCTACGGCCATGCTCCTCAGCCAGCCCGCGCTTGCTAAGAGCAGCAAAAGCAAAGATAAATTCGATTCTTCCAAATATTACGACCTGAAAGAATCGGAAAACACCGCCGCATCCAACGACCCGTGGGAAGGCTTCAACCGCCCCGTGTTCAGCTTCAACCTCTTCTTCGACCGCAATGTCTTCAAGCCCCTCATTCAGGGTTATGACGTGATCCCGCAGGTCGGCCGCACCAAAATCGGCAACTTCCTTTGCAACCTCGGCGAACCGCTGAACGCCATCCACGGCGTATTGCAAGGCAGCCCGAAAATCGCCTTCACCTCGCTCTGGCGCTTCATCCTGAACTCCACGTTCGGCCTCGGCGGTATCAATGACTTTGCCCGCGATAGCGCTGGCCTTCACAACATGGAACAAACCCTCGGCTCCACCTTCGGCAGCTGGGGCATTCCTTCCGGCCCATACCTCGTTCTCCCCATCATCGGCCCCTCCTCTGCGCGTGGCGCAGTCGGCATGGCTGGCAACTGGGCGCTCGACCCGCTTAACTACCTCGTGACCGATTGGGCCATGCTCGGTGAACGCGCCGCCGAAGGCGTGGACTACCGCGATTCCCAATCTGGCATCATCGAACATCTGTACTATGATTCCCTCGACCCTTACGTAGCGACCCGCAGCGCTTACCTCCAGCATGAAGCGTTCGCTGAAAGCAACGAAAAGCACGAGAAAAAAGACGCCAAATAAAGGCTTCATAAAGCCCTTAAGAGATTATTGCCTATCTGCCTCGCATCCGCTACTCCTGTAGCAGCAAGGCAGATAGGCAATTTCTTTTTGAGGTATATTCCATGGCGAAAATCAAAGTAAAAACCCCGCTGGTCGAAATTGACGGCGACGAGATGACCCGCATCATCTGGAAGTTCATCAAAGAGAAACTCATCCTCCCCTATCTCGACATTGACCTGAAATATTACGACCTGTCCATCCAGCACCGCGACGAAACGGGCGATCAGGTGACCATTGACGCCGCCAACGAAATCAAAAAATTAGGCGTCGGCATCAAATGCGCAACCATCACCCCCGACGAAGATCGCGTGAAGGAATTCAACCTTAAGAAAATGTGGAAGTCCCCCAACGGCACCATCCGCAACATCCTCGACGGCACGGTATTCCGCGAACCCATCATCTGCAAAAACGTACCCCGCCTTGTCCCCGGCTGGACGCAGCCCATCGTCATCGGCCGTCATGCCTACGGCGACCAGTACCGCGCCACCGACTTCGTGGTCAAAGAACCCGGAACCCTCACCATGATTTTCACCCCCGCCAATGGCGGCGCACCCGAAACCCATGAAGTCTTCAAATTCCCCGGCGGCGGCGTGGCCATGGGCATGTACAACCTGGATGAATCCATCCGCGGCTTCGCCCGCGCCTGCTTCAATTATGGGCTGCTCCGTAAATACCCCGTATTCCTCTCCACCAAGAACACCATCCTGAAAGCCTACGATGGCCGCTTCAAAGACATCTTCCAGCAGGTCTTCGATGCCGAGTTCGCCCCCACCTACAAAACCGAAAACCTCACCTACGAACACCGCCTCATTGACGACATGGTGGCCATGGCGCTCAAATGGCCCGGCGGCTTCCTCTGGGCCTGCAAAAACTACGATGGCGACGTACAGTCCGACACCGTAGCCCAGGGCTTCGGGTCCCTCGGCCTCATGACCAGCGTTCTGATGACCCCCGACGGCAACACGGTGGAAGCCGAAGCCGCCCACGGCACCGTCACCCGCCATTACCGCCAGTACCAGCAGGGCAAGGAAACCTCCACCAACCCCATCGCCTCCATCTTCGCATGGACCAGTGGTTTAACGTACCGCGCCAAGTTCGATAACACGCCCGATGTTGCCGGCTTCGCCAAAAAGCTGGAGCGCGTCTGTGTGGAAACCGTGGAAGCGGGCTTCATGACCAAAGACCTCGCCAGCCTCATCAGCGACAAACAGCCATGGCTCACCACCAACCAGTTCCTCGATAAATTGGACGAGCGCCTTAAAGTAGCCTGATGATCACCGCAGGAAACGACGAACTCAGGCTTTTCATCCTCGCGGCCATCACCCTCTTCGTGGCCGACTCCATGCTGCGCGGCGGCTACAAGGACAAAAGCCGCTACGAAAAAACGCCGCAACCCACACGCGTGCCCATGCCGCCTGCGGCCAAAGCAAACCCCGGCCTCGGCATCACCACCTACCCTGCTTATGCTACACCCGGAAACGCCCTGCTCAGCGAAATCGAAAGCGAATTCTTCATGAAACTGCTGGAGGCCTTCCCCCAGTTCCACATTTTCCCGCGCATTCCCTTCAGCGCCCTGATGCATGCGGCAAACCCGAAAAGCTGGCTCAAATTCACGCCCAAACACAGGCGCATGAAACATAAAGTCGCTGATTTTGTGGTGGTGGATAAACATAATTTCAAAGTCCTCGCCATCATCGAATGCGACGACCAGACCCACGACGGGCAAACCCACGACGGGCAAACCGAAAAAGCCCGCGACGCAATACTGCGCGAGGCGGGCTATGAAATCCTACGTTTCGATTACCGCAAAAATCCCACTGCGAATCACATCCGCAGCCGTTTCAACCTTGCCACCCAAGGCGTCTACGATTCTTAAGACGCCGCGTCGCCCGCGCCGATAGCGGCCACTTCATTCACATTCTTTGCCGCGTAGTCACTGGAAACTTTCTTCCACTGCCCAATCACGTCCTGAATAAAATTTGCCGACTTGGTGTTGAGCGTATCCTGGCTGGTGGGCGTGCTGCCCGGCGTCGTGCCGTTGCCGCCGTTCAATGCGTCAATCAGCACAGCCGTAGAGCTGAACGAGGTAGATTTTTCCTTAGCCGAAAGCTGGTCCGGCCCAAGTCCTGCATCATGCAAATCGTTCTGGATCGAATCAAACGTGTCCTGCGTGTATGGCGCGTCCTTGTATTTATCCAAAATTGCCGACAGCGCCAGCTGTTGCTTGGACGACAGCACAAAATTATCGCCGCCCGCATCGCTTGGCGTGGTGGGCGTGGTCGTGCTGCCCGCCGCCTGCTGGTTCAGTGTGCTTAGGTATTTCTGCGCCGCCGGGCTTAAATCCAGCAGCACCGCATCGGAATACGATGAAGACGAGCTGGAGGAATTCCCCAGTGCCGCCGCAAGGCTCGGCGTAACCGCTGCCGGGTTGCCCGTTGTATTGGTGCCGGTTGAACCCGTACCTGTGGAGTTCAGTTGGTAATAGCCACTATTTTGGATTTGGGTGTTAATTGAGCTCATGACACGTCCTTTTGCTGGTGTACCGTTCCTGCTAAAGGAAAAGCAAAAACCATGCCGCAATGCCTAAGCATCTGAAACAAAACAAATCACAAAAGTAAAGATGCTAAGAGATTCTTTACCAATTACCTGCTATACTATTAAGATTGTAATGCACACAACTTGCCAGGAAGGCAAATATGGTCAGCAGCATCAGCGGTTTCTCAGCCGTTTCGTATTTAGACCAGGTGAAAGGCGTAAGCAAAGCCACGCCCGTTACCCCTCAGGTCGCAACACCCGAAACCAGCGAAACGCCCAGTCCCACTACCAGCACGTCTGGCTCTCCCCTTCAATCGGGCAGCAGCTTGCAATTGTCTTCGGCGGTACTGTCCATTCTGCAAGACACCCAAAGCAGCACCGGCAACAACACGCTGGCCAACCTTTTCGGCAACGCCAAAACCAACACCACCTCGTCTTTGCTGGGCAACAGCTCGCAAAGCTCACAGCAAGATGTACTGTCCTCGCTTTTCAGCGGCTCCAGCAGCTCCTCAACCGACGGCCTGACCAGCCTGCTGCAAGACACCGCCAGCAAAACCGCCCCCTTGCAGGAAGCCGTAGACGCAACACTGCAGGCACAGGCCAACACCAAGTCCCAGACCAGCCCCGTGCAGGACCTGCTCAGCAGCCTTCACTCCGGCCTTAATGCTTATAATAAAGTCCTGCTGCAAAACGCGCAGAACACCATCAACGCAAGCAACACCAAGCCTATCGTTGCCTAACCCTCGGCTGAAGGGTTCTCCAGACTATACGTCTCTGTATTATCGTCATACGCGAACAACTCTGCGTAGCGGCCCCAGCTCGTCACCGCCTCCATGGCCTCCATCGCATCTTCTTCGGCCATCAAATCTTCAAGCTGCGTAAGGAAGCGAATGCGCGGCGCATTATTGCCCGGCCGTCCCTGCAGCACCCGATACACATACGACGCCAGCGGCACATTTTGCAGCAGCAGCTCGGCAAAAATCTGCTTACGGATATGCGTATCCGCCTCCACAAACTGCCGCCCCGAATGCGTAAGCGAAATATCGCCTTCCGCCACATCCGCGAATTTCAATACGCGCAGCGCTTCCACAAGGTGCAGGATATCTTCCGTGCCCAGCCCCAGCGACTGGTCGAGGTCGGGAATATCCGCCCGCCCGTTATAAGGCGAAGCGGCCAATTCTTCCATCAAACCCGCCAACTGGTTCGGCGACACGCGCGGCAGCTTGTCATGCATCGTCATTTCTGCAGCCTTGGCCGCATGCCCGCGCCGTTGCATGCCCGATGTCATCAGGCGGTAAATCTGCTCCACCATCGCCGTAAACGCTGCCGACTGCCGGTCGCGCGGATGCGGCAAATCCACCTTGATTTCCGCCGCAATACTGCCGGGGTTGGAATTAAAAATCACGATCCGGTCGCACATCAGCACCACTTCCTCGATGTTATGCGTCACCAGCAAAATCGCCTTCATGGGAATTTTGCGCTCCACCCAAAGGTCAATCAAATCGGTCTTCAGCGTCTCTGCCGTAAGCACGTCCAACGCCGAAAACGGCTCGTCCATCAGCAAAATCGTAGGGTTCACCACCAGCGCGCGGGCAAACCCCACCCGCTGCTTCATGCCCCCCGAAAGTTCGCGCGGATACGCCGACTCATACCCATCAAGCCCGATCAGATCAATCGCCTCCAGCGCCCGCTTGCGCATCTCCTTGTCAGGAACGCCCAGCGCTTCCAGCCCCAGCTCCACATTCTGCAAAACGGTAAGCCACGGAAACAGCGCGAACGTTTGGAACACCATGGAAATAGTGAAATCATCTTTCGCCACCGCCTTGCCGTCAAACGTCACCGTCCCGCCCGAAGGCCGGATCAGCCCCGCGATAATGCGTAAAAGCGTGGATTTACCCGACCCGGATTTACCCAGAAGCCCAACGATTTCGCCGTCTTTCAGCGTGAAATTCACATCGTCCAGCACGCGCAGTTCGCGCCCTTCAGGCTTCACGAACGATTGCGAGACATTTTTGAGTTCCAGCAGTGCCATAGTGTGCAGTTCCTTACGGTCCGGCGAGTGTTTCAGTATGTCATTTATATGCCGCTTAAAGCATAGTTAAGCCAACAATAACAGCAATCATGCATTAATATGCGCCTAATTCCCGTCATTGCCATCCTTCTCTTAAGCGCTTGCAGCCGCGTGGGCAGCAACCCTTGGGCGCACCTCGATTACGCCGAGGCCAACTGCGGCACCAAAGAAGCGGTGCTAACCACCACCGGCTGCATCACCGCGCCACCTGCAAACCCTGCCGCTGCCAGCGCCGCCGCGGCCCCCGTTCCCATCAGCGCCCCCAACGCCGTTGGCGAAGACGCCGCCGTCCCCAGCAACGGCCACACCAGCCATTAATCGAAACGCAGCTTCTTAGACGACATCACGTATAATGGCCGCCACAGGCACTTGTTAAACAGCACCACGGTAAGCGACATCACGCTCACCCCCAGCACAATATGCGTAATATCCCCGGCCTGCGTCATATGCGCAATATAGGCCCCCAGCCCCTTAGCCGTATAGCTCTGGCTACCCCAGCTCACCGCTTCTGCCACAATGCTCGCATTCCACGCCCCACCCGAAGCGGTCAGCGCCCCTGTGAGGTAATACGGGAAAATCCCCGGCAGCATCACCTTGCGCCACCACAGCCACCCCGTAATTTTCAAATTCTCCGCCGCTTCTTTCAAGTCATTGGGAAAGGTTGCAGCACCCGCGATGATGTTAAAAAGAATGTACCACTGCGTCCCCAAAATCATCAGCGGGCTAAGCCAGATGTTGGGGTTCAGCGAATAGCGGCTGATCAGCATCACCGCCAGCGGGAATAACAGGTTCGCCGGAAACGCCGACAAAAACTGCGCCAACGGCTGCACCACCCGCGCCACGCGTGGCCGAAGCCCGATATAAACCCCCAGCGGAACCCACACCAGCGACGCAATAATAATCAGCACCACCACCCGCACCAGCGTAAGTCCCGAAAGGCAGAACACCTCAACCATATCGTCAAACGTCACCGAGGCCTGCAAAAACATCAGCATATGCCACCCCGCCGCAAACCCAATGCCCGCAACCATAATGGACCATATATAATCCAGGAACTTTGCCTGCCTGCTGCTCATATGCATCGTCTTCGCCGAGGGCGCAAACAAACGGATACGCAATACAAAATGGTTCAGCATCCGCACCGGGGCAAAGATTTTGCGCCCCAGCCTGCTCTTGGAAAACAACACCAGCACCCAGCTTTTCGGTGCATTCTGGCTCGCGGTCATTTCATAGCGGAACTTATCCGCCCATGCCACCAGCGGCCGGAACAAAAACTGGTCATACAGGAAAATCACCACCACCATCGTCCCAATCGCCCAGCCAATCGCGCCCATGTTTTGCTGTGCAATGGCCAGCGCGATATACGAACCAATGCCCGGCAGCGAAACCTGATGCTCCCCCACCGTAATCGCCTCCGACGCCACCACGAAAAACCACCCGCCCGACATGGAAACCATCATGTTCCACACCAATCCCGGCATGGCGTAGGGAAGCTCCATCTTCCAAAATTTCTGCCAGCCCGAAAGCTTGAACACCACCGCCGCCTCGTCCATGTCATACGGAATGGACTGCAGCGACTGGTACAGGCTGAACGTCATGTTCCAGGCCTGCGACGTAAAAATCGCAAAAATCGCAGCACACTCAACGCCTAAAATATTGCCCGGAAACAGCGCCAGGAATCCCGCAATGGTAAAGGAAATAAACCCCAGCACCGGCACCGACTGCAAAATATCCAGCAGCGGAATCATGATCTGCCCCGCCTTGCGGCTTTTAGCCGCAAGCGTCGCATACACCAGCGTAAACACCAGCGAAGCCAGCACCGCAATCAGCATGCGCAGCGTCGTGCGCAGCGCATATTCCGGCAAATTCCCGATGGCAAGGCTAATGGGGCTGATTTTCAGCTCCCCGATCGGCGCCGACATCTCCGTCATGCCCCATGAAACCAGCACCAGAAACGCCGACACCATAAGAAACGCCACCGCATCGAACCAGAAACGGCGCGCGGCCCTGCCCGGCACAGCCATGCTGGCGCTGGTAAGGCTCGGAATCAGGCGTTGCGGCAAGTTTGCGAATTGCATGGGAAAGTCCCTTAAAAGGGGGATGTTATAGTTCACGTACCCATTTAGTTAGCATATTTTTTGCAGGTATCCATAGCATGACTCAGGCCTAGCTGTACTTTCTGAACCGGGGGCTGATTTAGCGTAAAAGAAAGGAGGAGATTATCAATTTCTTCTTTTGTCATGTGACGTGCAATGTCGTTTACGGTACAACTGCACAACTGCTCGCATTTAGTACTGTTATCATCAGAGCAGCTCTTGGTACATCCATCGAAAATCGATTCCAGAGATAGGCGAGACAAGCCTTTAGAGTCTATGGCACGGTAATCCAGTTGCGAATAATGATTATCTTGAGGTACATCCGTAAACTGATGGCTGTAATAATACATCCCACCAACTCCTAAGCCGACACCAACCAAAAGAAATATAATGCCTCCAAGAATATAGACTGGTTTCATTTCTTGCCCCTTGGCTTTTTCAGCTCACTTGCAGGCTTCGGCGATATAATCTTGCTAAAAGCCTTATCGAGTGCATCCTGCGATTCATCGCAGCCAAGTTCACGGGCCATTTCGATAAACTTCTCTTTTTGAGTTTCTAAATTACTCGATTTCTTCATACCATTCTGGGAGCCGGATGGTTAGGCTTTTGACGATTCATTTCTATTATTCGTCGGGCTAATGGATTTGTTTGAATTCCATCACACCACCTTTCGAATGACAAAAGCGGCATACCCTTTCCTTCCGGGCCCCTAGCCTTACCGTCATCAAAAGTGTGAAACACGTCTAGTTCAACATTGTAAGCATCCTTTAGCATAAGTGCGGATGCCAGATGGATAGCATCAGGGGTCAATAATTTCCGCGTACTATCACCACCCACTAATTTGTAACGCAGAGATTTAAGCTCTGCCGCAATCTCCATCACTATCGGATCTGCGCCAATCTGTATTATACAAGCTGAGTAATCTTTCAAAAATTCGGTAAATTTCCCATATTGAGTGAGAGTAAGGTGCCTAGGAATTACCTCTGCGATGGTGATGGTAGAGCAATATATTCTATGCTTCAATTCCTTGGCTTCGCGGAGGTATTGCTCAATATCATCGATAGTGTCGCCATATTGATCACGTTCTTTATTCAAGAATGAAATAAATACACAGGCGTCCCAATAGAAATTCTGCACATTTGTCACGCCCAGTCATCCTCTTCATCAGATTCGTCCTGCGTAGAGAAAAAATGCTTCCACCGGATAAAGCGATCCATACGTACTTGCCGCCCGCCTCGCGGAAGGCGCGGAGCAGGCCCGACCTGCGAACGGCGTCGATCAGATCTCCGTGGCCGGTCGCGTAGGTGCTCGGCTCCCCCTCCTCGTCGCGGAAGAGGCGCCCCGAGCCGGTGAGGCGGAGGCCGAGATCCTGCGTGAACGTCGCGACGTGGTCCGGCGCCATCGCGGCGGCGAGCGCGGCGCGGATCGGCTCGTCGGTCGCGTCGCTGGTCATGAGCCAGAGCGGCACCGGGCGCCCCGCGCGCGCGCTGGCCGAGGCGTTCTCGGCGAGACGCAGGTCGAGGAACGTCTTGCCGCCGAACGCCTCCACCAGCGCCTTCACGACGCCGCCCATGCGCGTCGCCATTCCGCCGGCCATGACGCAGAAGGCGAGCTCGCCCGCCCGCAGCGCCGCCTCGCCGATCGCGCGGAGGCGCGCCTCCTCGTCCGTACCGGGCTCGGGGGCCTGCCGGATCTCCTCCGCCGTCGGCGCGGTGACCTCGCCGCGCACGCGGTTCCGGGCGTCACGCCGCGCAGCTGCGTCCCCGTCACCCTGCCCGAGCGTCGCCGCGAGCTCGCTCAGGCGCTCGGAGTCGAACCCGGCGCGATCGAGCTGCGCGCGGAGCGAGGGTTCGAGGGACGCGAGCTCGCGGCGGAGCTCACCTTTGAGATCGTCGGCAGGGGTCATGTCTTTGTCCTTAACGGCAAACGCGTGGCCGTGGCTGCACTTTCGCGCGCCGCGGCGGGCCGGCGCGCCGGAAGATGGTACGATTTCGAGGCGTACATCGAAGCCGGAAGCGACGGGGGCCCGCCGGAGAGGGGCGCACGAGAATGCGAGCGACGCGCGGAGCTTTGCGAACGGCGGGGGGCCTCGGTGGCGCCTTTGCCGCCGCGTGCGCGGCATGCGCGACGTGCTTGATCCTCGGCTGCGTGGCGACGGCTCAGTCCGGCCCCACGCGCGGCGTCGTGGTCAGCGGGCCGCCGCC
>JAYULW010000021.1:0-6761 GCA_043763155.1 Alphaproteobacteria bacterium
CTGGCGCCGAGGTCGGCGAGCTGGGCCATCTCGGCCTGGTCGTCGCCGTTTTCGATCATGTAGTTCAGCAGGCGGTTGGCAATGGTGAACTGGTCGTATTTGAGGGCGAGGCGGATGGCTTTGACGGCGTCGTTATGCTCAAAGTCCGACTTATCCTGCGCGGAAATCTGGGGCGGGGAGGCGAACCCCAGAGGGGCATTGCCGGATTTCTTCATGGCGGCGAGCTGGCCGTAGAAGGTGGTGGAGTAGGCGCTGGCGCGGTCGTACCATTTGGCGGCGTTTGGCGCATCGTTGTTCCGGGTGGCGGCGCGGGCGGCCCAGTAAGCAGCGCGGGCGCGGGAAACGGGGAACTTCACTTTGTCATACAGGGCGGAGAAATCTTCATAGGCGGATTTGGGCTGGCCCTGGAATTCGCACTTGATCCAGCCTTGCAGCCAGAGGGCGTCGGCGAGGTTTGCACCTTCGATCTGGCCATGTTTGGCGAGTAACTTCAGGGCATCGGTGTATTTTTTTTCGGCGATGGCTTCACGCACCTGTATTTCGCGGAAGCGCCACCATTTTTCGGCGTAGGGCAGGGTTGCGGGCGCGGCGAGAAGCATTTCGCGCACGCCTTTGTCGTCGCCTTTTTTGGCACGGTAGCGCATGCGGTCGAAGACGAGGCCGGGGTTGTTGCGAAGCGAGGTGGGAACGAGGGCCACCTGCACACTAGAGAGCTTGCTTTCCGTGATGAGGGCGATACGGGCTTTGAACATGCGGACATAGGTGTCGGGCACAAGGCTCAGGGCGCGCTTGGCGGGGGCGGTTTTTTCTTCCCACAGCAAGCGGTCAATGCGGGCGATGTGGTCGGCCTGCGTGAGGAGCTTGCCATAATTGGCGAGGATGGTTTTTTCCTGCGGTTCGTCGAAGTCGCCGTCTTTCCATGCGCTGCGCACAAGCTGGTTGGTCTGGTCGGCGGAGGCGAGCTTGCCGCGGCGCAGGGCTTCAACGAGGGCGATTTTGCCGATGCCGGTGATGGGGGTTTCGTCGCCGAACCATGCGATGATGTCGTGGTCGGGCACGGTTGTGTCGCGCAGGGCTTGTTCGGCGCGGATATGGAGTTTTTTCTGTTCGGGCCAGTTGGGATTGTCGTCAATGAAGCGCACAATATCGGCGAAGCTGGCGCCGGAGTCGGAGTCCATGATGTATTGGTAGGTGATGAGTTTTTGCAGCACGGGGTCGCCGCTGGAGCGGGCGTGGCCTAAAGCATTCGGCCAGTCCTGTTTTTCGGCGAAGGTGAAGGCGCTGCGGGCGTGGCTGTCGTCAGCGTAGGCCGGGCAGATGAGCGCGGTGATGAGAATTAAAAAGCTAAAAAGGCGTAATATGTGCATCTGGCACTTGATTCCAATAGATAATGCGGATTATCTTTGTGTCAGGATCGGGCGCAAAGTCAATAGTCCATCCACTATTTATATAGGGGCGTATGTTCACTCCGGATATTGTTTCGCTTCGGCAATTTTATGCAACTGCTTTCGGGCAAGATATCAGCCGTTTTATCGAGGCGGCGATCCATAAGTTGTGGCCGGGCGCGAAGGGCGATGTGGTGCTGGGCATTGGGTATTGCACGCCTTACCTTGAGCGGTATGTGAGCGAGGCATCGCCCGTGTGCATGTGCATGCCCGCTGAACAGGGTGCTGCGTATTGGCCGCCGCAAGGTGCGAATCTGGTTTTTCTGGGGCATGAGTCGGAATTGCCGTTTCGGGAAAACAGCATCAACCGGATTTTGCAAATACACAGCTTTGAAAACTCGGAGCAGCTTTCGTGGATGATTGAGGAGATGTGGCGGGTGCTGACGCCGGGGGGGCGCATTCTTGTGGCGGTGCCCAACCGGGCGGGGTTCTGGTGCCGCTCTTCGCGCACACCGTTTGGGTATGGGCGGCCATTCAGCCTGCCGCAGCTACGGGATTTGATTGCCAGCCACCAGTTTACGATTACGAATTCTTCCAGCGCGCTGTTTATGCCGCCGATTCCGCTGCGGTTTTTGTGGCGGATTGCGCATAAGGTGGAGGCAATCGGGCGGGTGATTTGCCCGTTTATCGGCGGGGTGCTGCTGGTGGAGGCGGAAAAGCAGATTTACGCTTCGATTAAGCAGCCCGTGATGGCGCGGCAGGGGTATAGCGCGGGGATACGCGCCGATAAGCCGGTGCTGGGGTTTAACCCGCCCGCCTAATAGGTGGGGGGTTGCAGGGTATAAAGAATTGTTTGCAACTCGCGTGGCTTCCTTTTATAGTACAGGCCTCACTCACTTAAGGTACTAATATTCATATGCAATTTGTAATCGAGCGCGGCAACCTGATCAAGAGCTTAGGCCATGTGCAATCCGTTGTGGAAAAGCGCGGGACCATTGCGGTTTTGTCTAACGTGAAAATTGACGCGAAGGGCGACACCGTATCGCTGACCGCCACGGATATGGACCTTGCCATTGTTGAAAAAACCAAGGCTGCGGTTAGCAAGCCCGGCTCCATCACGCTGGCTGCGCATACGTTCTACGATATCGTGCGCAAACTGCCGGATGGCGCGCAAGTTGAGATTACTGAAAGCGACGACAGCAGCAAAGTGAGCATCCGCTCCGGCCAGTCGCGCTTCTCGCTGGCCTGCCTGCCGGTTGAAGATTTCCCGGTTATGGCCGAGGGCGAGCTGACCCATAACTTTACGCTCAAATCCGCTGAGTGCCTGTCGCTGGTGGATAAGCCGAGCTTTGCAGTTTCGACGGAAGAAACGCGTTACTACCTGAACGGTATTTACCTGCACCCGGCGGGTGCGGGCGATGCGCGGGTGCTGCGCTCGGTTGCGACCGACGGCCACCGCCTTGCGCGTATTGAAGTGGCGCTGCCTGCGGGCGCGGAAAGCATGCCCGGCGTGATTGTGCCGCGCAAATGTATCCATGAATTGCGCAAGCTTCTGGAAGAAGGCGATGGTGATGTTGCTGTGTCGCTTTCGGACACCAAGATCCGTTTTGTTTATAACAATGCGGTGCTGGTTTCCAAGCTGATTGACGGCAACTTCCCGGATTATGAACGCGTGATTCCGGTGAATAACGACAAGATCATGGAAGTGGATTGTAAGGCGTTCCGCCAGGCTGTGGACCGTGTTTCGGTTATTTCCACGGAAAAATCCCGCGCGGTGAAGTTCCAGATCGAGTCGGGCAAGCTTACGCTTTCGACCAGCTCGACCGAGCATGGCACGGCGTCGGAAGAACTCGATGTGAATTACTCTGCGGGCAAGATTGAGGCGGGTTTCAACTCGCGCTACCTGCTCGACATGATGGCGCAGATCGAGGGCGATACGGCGCAGTTTATTTTGAATGACGGTGCGTCGCCCGCTATTGTGCGCGACACGGCCGATGTGGCCGCGCTGTACGTTATCATGCCCATGCGCGTATGACGGATGTGTGCGAGCAGCCAGCGGTAAACGTTGGCGCCTCGGCCGGCTACCGCATATTGCACCTGACATCGTTATCACTGAATTCGTTTCGCAATTATGTTGCGGCGCGCATTGAGGTGAGTGCTGCGCCCGTAGTTTTGACGGGGCGCAACGGGGCGGGGAAAACCAATATTTTAGAAGCGATTTCGCTGCTGACGCCGGGGCGGGGGATTCGCCGCGCAAAGCTTTCCGATATTGACAGCAAGCAGATGGGCATTTTGCCATGGGCGGTGGCGGCCAATGTGGTGGGCATGCAGGGAGAGGCGCGGCTGGGGACGGGGCGCGACGCGGAGAGCGCCGATGAGGGCGACAAGCGAGTCATCAAGATTGACGGGCGCGTGTCCAAGGGGCAGGCAGAGCTGGCAAGGCATCTGGCCATGATCTGGCTTACGCCGCAGATGGAGCAATTGTTCCAGGAAGGTGCGAGCGCGGGGCGGAAATTTCTGGACCGGCTGGTGTATAGTTTTGATGCCGATCACGCGAGCCGGATCAATGAGTATGAGTATGCGATGCGGGAGCGCAATAAGCTGCTGCAAAATTACCGTGCGGACGGGCAGTGGCTGGACGCGCTGGAGCAGACGATGGCAGAAACGGGAGCCGCGATTGCGCAGGCCCGGTTGGCTTGCGTGGAGCATATCAACCTCGCCATTCGAGCCTCGACGCTTTCCTTCCCCAAGGCGCATTTGCGGATTGGGGGAAGGGTGGAGAATTTGCTGGCTTCGGAGGTTCCGGCAGTGCAGGTGGAGGAGGCGTTTAAGGAGGCACTCCGGCTTGCGCGGCGCGAGGATGCGGGGGCAGGGCGGACGCTTGCGGGCATCCACCGCAGCGAACTTGAGGTAATTCATATTATAAAACAAATGCCTGCGCAGAATTGCTCAACGGGAGAGCAAAAGGCGCTTTTGCTCTCGATTGTGCTGGCGCAGGCACGGGCCGGGGCGCAGTGGCGGGGGGTGGTTCCGGTGCTGCTTTTAGACGAGGTTGTAGCCCATTTAGACGCCACAAGAAGGCTTGAGTTATTTGAGGAAATCTGCCAGATTGGGGCCCAAACTTGGATGACCGGAACCGATGCGGCGCTTTTCGCCGGATTGGAGGGAATCGCCCAATATTATAACGTGGAAAACGGGACGCTTCGCAATGGCTAGATTATCGCGGCAGGAAATGGTGGATGGGCTGAAGGACGGCTCGGTTACGCAGATGACCCGCACCGACGCCGCAAAGCTGCTGAAGGACCTTGGGTTCAGGGATGTTTCGCTGCAGGAAGAGCGCGGGCGCAAGTCGCACCAGCGGGCCAACAAAATCATGTATGCGCACCCGGAGCTGGATCAGGAGCGCTTCACTTTGCCGCGCGACAATCTTGTGCCGCCTGATACGCTGAATAACTTGCGCAAGATTGTGGCGGACTTGTTTGAGAAAAACCCCAATGTGCTGGCGCGGTTTGATACGCAGCCGACAGAGCAATGGAGCGAAGAAGTAAATACGGCAGCAGGACGCGCGACGACTTCATTGCGCGAATAACAATTGAAATAGCGATAACAGGAATATTTGAATGACTAAATTATCACGTAAAGAGACGGTTGACGGTGTGCTGAATGGCAGCATCGCAAAAGTTAGCCGCACTGACGCGCTGGCGCTGCTGAAAGAGCTGGGCTTCAAGGACATGTCGCACCAGAACCGGCAGGACCGCTTCAACGCCTATACGGGCGTGATGATGATGAAGCACAAGGAACTGCCGAGCTATGTGCCGGTGTCGAAGGATGCATTTTTGAAAGAAGCGGAGATGCTTCAATTCCGTGAAGCGATTGCGGAAGCGGTGAAGCAAGCGACGCCAAAACCATAACCTGTAAAGTTAAGTAAAACCCATGAGCAGTGCAGCAGAATTGAAAAAAGATATGAGCGAACTTCTTACGCCCCCGCAAGCTGGCGATTATAACGCAGATTCGATCAAGGTTCTTAAGGGGCTGGAAGCCGTGCGCAAGCGCCCCGGCATGTATATCGGCGACACGGATGACGGGTCCGGCCTGCATCACATGATTTATGAAGTGGTGGATAATGCCATTGACGAATCGCTGGCGGGGCATTGCGACCTTGTGCTGGTTTCGCTGAATGCCGATGGGTCTTGCTCGGTGACGGATAACGGGCGCGGCATTCCGGTGGATATGCATGAAGGCGAAGGCGTTTCGGCGGCGGAAGTTATCATGACGCAGCTGCATGCGGGCGGTAAGTTCGACCAGAACTCATATAAGGTTTCGGGCGGTTTGCACGGCGTGGGCGTTTCGGTGGTAAATGCGCTTTCGGTATTTTTGAAACTTAAAATCTGGCGCAACGAAAAAGAATATGAGGCTGAATTCAGCCATGGCGACACAACGAAGCATCTGACGGAACTGGGCGCAGCGCCGGGTAAGAAAGGTACGAGCGTGACCTTCCTGCCTTCGCCGGAAACATTCACCATGGTGAATTTCGATTTTGCGACGGTTGAGCATCGCTTGCGCGAATTGGCGTTTTTGAACTCCGGTGTGCGTATTCGTTTGCAGGATTTCCGCACTGATCCGGTGACGGAAGTGGAGTTTTATTATGAGGGCGGCACGGAAGCGTATGTGCAGTATCTCGACCGCAGCAAAACGGCCGCGCATAACACCATCGTGATTAAAGGTGAACGCGACGGCATGGGCGTGGAAGTGGCGATGCAGTGGAACGATAGCTACCATGAAAACGTGCTGTGCTTTACCAACAACATTCGCCAGCGCGACGGTGGTACGCATTTGATCGGGTATCGTGCGGCGCTTACCCGCGCGATCAATAAATATTACGAAGAATCGGGCGCGGCGAAGAAAGAAAAAATCGCCATTACGGGTGATGATGCGCGCGAAGGTTTGACGTGTATTGTGTCGGTGAAGGTGCCTGACCCGAAGTTTTCTTCGCAGACAAAAGACAAGCTGGTTTCCAGCGAAGTGCGCCCGGTTGTGGAATCGTATGTGTATGACAAGCTGAGCCAGTGGCTGGGCGAGCATCCGCAAGATGCGCGCCAGATCATGACCAAGGTTGTGGAAGCGGCATCAGCGCGTGAAGCGGCACGCAAGGCACGCGAACTGACGCGCCGCAAGGGTGCGCTGGATATTTCGAGCTTGCCGGGCAAGCTTGCGGATTGTCAGGAACGTGACCCGGCTAAGTCTGAACTCTTCCTGGTCGAAGGTGACTCGGCAGGTAAATCCTGAAAATCATATTTCAGTGAAATCCGGGTGTATCGGTTGCCTAGCAACCATTCTCATTCGAGAGAAACGGACATCGGATTCGAGTTCGTGGCG
>JAYULW010000022.1:0-12056 GCA_043763155.1 Alphaproteobacteria bacterium
TGGCCCGCGCCCTCCTCGCCTATTGTTTCCTTACGCGCAAAAAACCACCATCGGCCCATCAAACAGGAGAAGCGAAAATGACCGGCATCACCGACGACAAGGCCCGTAATAAAGTATGGGAACTCATCAAGGACATCCGCGTGGCTCAGCTAGTGACCCATGCCGATAGCGGCATGCTTGCCGCCCGTCCCATGGCCGCCATGAACACATCGTTCGATGGCGTGCTATGGTTCTTCACCAAGGCCAATTCCCCCAAACTGGACGAAATCGCCCAAGACCCTCATGTGCTGGTTGCCTATAGCGAACCTTCAAAGCAGGAATATATCTCGCTTCAGGGCAAGGCCGAAATCAGCAACGACCGCGCCAAAATCGCGGAACTCTGGGCCGAGCCTGCCCGCATCTGGTTCCCTCAGGGCAAGGAAGATCCAACCATCCGCCTCCTGCGCGTAAGCATCGAGCGTGCCGAATATTGGGATACTCCCGCAAGCAAGCTGGTCATGATCTATGGCTATGCCAAAGCCCGCCTGACCGGCGAAATCCCCCATATCGGCGAAAACCGTAAAGTCGCTTTCTAAAAGGGAAGGGGGCAGACCGGTCACAAAAACTGTGTTATATATGCGCCCATGCCTAAATTTTCCCTCGCCGTTTTATCCCTCCCCGATTTCCGCCGCCTGCTCATCACGCGCATGTTCGGCGTCATGGCCCTGCAAACGCAGGCCGTTATCGTCGGCTGGCAAATTTACTCCCTCACCCACGACACTTTCATCCTGGGTCTCACCGGTCTTGCCGAAGCCATCCCCGCCATCACATGCGCGCTCTTCGCGGGCCACGTCGTAGATATCAGCCGCCCCCATCGCGTCTATCAGGTTTGTATGTCTGTGCTGGTGGTAAATACTTTCGCCCTCCTCATGATCGCAGGCGGCTACATCACCGCTCCCCTCGGCAGCGTGCTGCCATGGATATTCGGCGGCATTTTCCTCTCTGGTGTCGCCCGCAGCTTCATCATGCCCGCTTCTTTCTCCCTGCTGCCCCAAATCGTTCCCCGCGCCAAAATTTCCGCTGCCTCTGCTGCCCTTAGCAGCGGCTTCCAGATCGCAGCCATCAGCGGCCCCGCGCTTGCAGGCATCATCTACGGCGCATACGGCCCTCACATCGCGTGGCTTTTGCCTTTCAGCCTCATCAGCATCGCTTTCATTATGCTATGCAGCATCAGCCACACCCACCGCCATTACAAGAGCGCCGAAAAACGCGAACCCGCCGTCAAAAGCATCAAGTCCGGCTGGCGCTTTATTTTCCAAAGCAAAGTGCTGCTCTCCGTCATGGCGCTCGACATGTTCGCCGTCCTCTTCGGCGGCGCGGTCGCCATGCTCCCCGCATTCGCCGATCAAGTCCTCCATGTTGGCTCCGAAGGCTTGGGCGCGCTTCGCGCAGCTCCCGCATTAGGTGCTGTCATCAGCGCCCTATGCCTTGCCGCTTACCCACCCAAGCGCATTCGCGGCACATGGCTGCTTGCCGTTGTCACGGGTTTCGGCCTGTGCATGGTTGGTTTCGGCCTGAGCCATGTCTTCTGGCTTTCCATGCTCTGCCTCGCCATGAGCGGCGTCTTCGACAGCGTCAGCATGGTGTTTCGCGGCACGCTCATGCAGCTCCTCACGCCTGAAAATATGCGCGGCCGCGTCTCGGCGGTCAACAGCATGTTCATTATCTCTTCCAATGAAATCGGCGCGTTTGAATCCGGCCTTGCCGCAAAATTTCTGGGCCTCGTACCGTCCATCATCATGGGTGGCATCGGCACCCTCATCGTCGTCGCAAGCATCAGCGGCCTGTCGCCGCGCCTGCGCAAAACCGTGGTTGATACCGACCAGAATTAAGATTTTTTTTTAAGCGTTCTCATGTGCGCTGAAGGCATAATCCTGCATGCCCGGCTGGATGATGTATTCCGGCGCGCAATTGCGCACCGCCGTAATAATATCTTCGCCCAGCTCGCCCTTGCCGAAGCTGCGGAAGCGCTCGCCGTCCCAGGATTCAATATGCAGGAACTGGCAATATTCAAATGGCGTAGTGCGCATCACCAGCCACGTATTCTGGAAATCGCGCATCGAGCCAAGCTCGATCATGCCAAAATCCTTACGGCCCGAAAAATGTCCCATAAAGCTGCGCTTCACAATCTGGCAGGCTTCCTCAGCGCATGTGGCCTTCACCTCAATCGGCGAAAACTGGTTGCGCAGCACCAAAAGCTGGTACGTATGGGTAATATTTTTCATGGGCATCTCCGGTTTTGAGAAGCCAACCTACGCATGACACCATAAGAAAACTATGGGAGACCCTGAAGCCCGGTATAATGAAACCGTAAAGGCTATTTTTTAATGACGCTGAACTTGCCGTCGCTTTCAAGGAAAGCTCGTTTAACCTGCTCAATATCATCAATTCCCTGCAGGCGCAGCTGGCTCATCAAATCATCCACCGTCACCAGCTCCTCGCGCATGTTGCGCCGGAGCATCTTGCCGTTCAGCACCAGCATCAGCGGGGAGGGCGTAAGCAGCCGCTCGATAAACGGAATACGGTAACCCAGCCAGTCCAGCGCAAAATTCCAGAAGATGAGCGTACTCACCAGCAAAATACCATCAGGCACGGAATTATAACTGCCCGCCATCGCATTTTGCGACGCATCGGCAATCAGCACAATCACCAGAACATCGGTAATGCCCAGCGAACCCGACTGGCGCTTCAGCACCACCCGCATCATCACCAGAAGCGCTAAGTACGTAAGCGAGCCCCGCACGATGATTTCAAGAACGGGGGTATCAAAACTAAATACCCCAGCCCAATTGATGGTGCCAAAACCGCTCATATTAAAACTGGTACTTCAGGCGCAGCAAACCGGAGTGCGAATCGTAATTTTCGCGCACCTCATAATCATACGCCGCGCTTAAGTTGCCGCCCGCGCCCATCATCAGCATAGCGCTGGAAATTAAAAGTTGTGTTTTGAGCGTGTTGCGGGTCATAGTCATCACCTGTTATGAAATGTTATGGATGCTATTGAGAAGGCGTTGGCAAATATGTACTTTCAACATCAAACTCTTGTCAATAAATGAAGCGGGAAACGGCATTTTTTTATATACCCTGCGGCACTAAAACCACTCGCAAAAGTTGAGCATTAACAATTGATATGAGCAAAGCATTCACCAAGGAAGGCGAGGGCGATAACGAAGACGACGGCCCCGAAGAAGCCGACGCCCTGCCGCCCAACATCAAAAATTACATGACGCCCCCCGGCCTCAAAGCCCTGCAAGACGAGCTGCGCCACCTCCAACGCGACGAGCGTCCCAAAGTGGTCGAAATCGTGTCATGGGCCGCAGGCAACGGCGACCGCTCCGAAAACGGCGACTATATCTATGGCAAGAAACGCCTGCGCGAAATAGACCGCCGCTCCCGCTATCTCAGCAAGCGCATCGAAGGCGCGGAAGTAGTAGACCCGGAGCAGCAAAAAAACCTGACGCAGGTCTTTTTCGGCGCCACCGTCACCTATGCCCGCGAAGACGGCAAGGAACTACAGGCGAAGCTGGTAGGCGTAGACGAAGCCGACCTTACTCATGGCAAAATCAGCTGGATTTCCCCGCTTGCCCGCGCCCTCATCAAGGCCAAGCCCGGCGACACCGTCGAGTTGCGCGCCCCCGGTGGCACCGAAACCATTGAGGTGCTATCCGTTAAATATCAATAATTTACCGAAATTCCCTTTATACCAAATTTACGCGAACCTAACCTTTCACTAACCCTTTCTTATACGCAATGGGGTTAAACTGTGTGCATCCAGTAACTTATGCAGCCGCGTAAGTTTATTTTGCCCTCATGCGTTTAATAAATATGCTGCCACCTAATTTCAAAAACGCAAGCACCGCCCGCCGGAAGAAATTCCTGCTGCTGGCCTGCGTGCTGCTGGCCGTCGCGGGCGTAAGCGCCATGTCCATGCGCAGCAAAAAATCCGGCAATGAAAACAGCTTGCGCACCGTAGCCGTGGAAAAGGGCAACATCGAAGAAGTCGTCACCGCGCAGGGAAAGCTGGAACCTAAAGAATATGTGGATGTCGGCACGCAAGTCTCCGGCCAGTTAAAAGCCCTGCATTACGATATCGGCGACGACGTAAAGCAAGGCGACCTCCTCGCCGAAATTGACCCGCGCCTGTATCAGGCAAAGATGGAAGCCTCCACCGCGCAGCTCGCAGCGCTAAAAGCACAGCTCGCTGAACAGCAAGCCAACCTCATCCTCGCCCAGAAGCAGCAAACCCGCAACGCCCAGCTGATCAAAACCCAGGCCATCAGCAAAGACGCCATGGACATAACCACCGCCGCGCTGCGTAGCGCTGAAGCGCATGTCAAAACACAGCAAGCGCAAATCGAGGAAATCCAATCCAGCCTCGAAGGCGATAAGACCAACCTGGAGTTCACCAGAATCTTCGCCCCCATGTCGGGCACCATCGTGACGCTGCCCACCCGCGCAGGCCAGACGCTGAACGCAAACCAGACCGCCCCCACCATTTTGCAGCTCGCCAATCTCGACGTCATGACCATCCGCAGTCAGGTGGCCGAAGCCGACGTGATGCGCCTTAAAGACGGCATGGACGTGCATTTCACCACCCTCGGCGGACAGGGCAAGCAGTGGAAAGGCAAAGTACGTCAGATCCAGCCATCCCCCGAAGTCATCAATGATGTCGTGCTTTACGACGTGCTGATTGACGTGGACAACAAAGAACGCCAGCTCATGAACGGCATGAGTACGCAAGTGTTCTTCGAACTGGGTAGCGCCCACGATGTACTTATCCTGCCTATGGACGCCATCGGCTCGCGCGCACCCAAGGAAGATACCGACGCAGGCAAAGGCTACCGTGTGCAGAAAAAAGGGGCAGGGGAGGTCATCATCCATGTGGGGCTGATGGACCGCACCAGCGCCGAAATTACGGACGGCCTTGCCGAAGGCGACGAAGTGACCATCCGCCCGCCCAAAACCAGCGGCAATAGCAGCAGCGGCCAAAAGGGTAAAATGCCCATGGGTCCCGGTCCTTTATGACGAGGTCATTATGAGCGGCGTCCCCGTCCTCGACCTGAAGGATATCACCCGCAGCTACCACAGTGGCGACAACGAAATCCGCGCCCTCGATGGCGTCTCGCTCACGGTCTGGCCCGGCGAGTTCGTGGCCGTCATGGGCCAGTCCGGCTCCGGCAAATCCACCCTCATGAACATCCTCGGTTGCCTCGACCGCGCCAGCTCCGGCAGCTATCATATTCTGGGCCGCGACGTGACCGCGCTTACCACCGACGAACTCGCAAGCTTGCGCCGCGAAACCTTTGGCTTCATCTTCCAGCGCTACAACCTGCTCGCCACCGAAACCGCCGCCGGGAATGTAGAAATCCCCGCAGTCTACGCAGGCATGCATAAACAAACCCGCATCAACCGCGCCCATGCCCTGCTGGAAAAACTCGGCCTCGGCAGCCGCACCGGCCACCGCCCGTCGCAGCTTTCCGGCGGCCAGCAGCAGCGCGTGGCCATCGCCCGCGCCCTCATGAACGACCCGCCAGTATTACTTGCCGACGAACCCACAGGCGCGCTCGACAGCAAGTCCGGCGCCGAAGTCATGGAACTGCTCCACGCCCTGCAAGCCGAAGGCCGCACCATTTTGCTCATCACCCACGACGCGCAAATCGCCGCCCACGCCCAGCGCATCATCACCATCAAAGATGGCCGCATCGAAAGCGAAACCGCAGGCGCCAACACCCAGATCGTTACCCCCACCATCAAACCCGGCGGCGACCTCACCACCGCCATCACCCTCACCGCAAGTCTGGGTGAAGCCGTCAACATGGCCCTCAAATCCCTGCGCGTGAATCTTTTCCGCACCTCACTCACCCTTCTGGGCATCATCATCGGTGTCGCCGCCGTCATCACCATGCTTGCAGTGGGCAATGGCAGTAAGGAAAAAGTTCTCAACCAAATAAGCGCCATGGGCACAAACTTATTATTGATCCGCCCCGGCGCGCCCGGCATGCGCAACAGCGGCGACATCGTAACCCTCATCCCCGACGACGCCGCCGCCATCGGCGCGCTCCCCAACGTCGGGGCCGCGCTCCCCGAACGCTCAGGCCGCGTAACCGTGCGCTACAGCAGCACCGACTACGCAACTTCCGTGCAAGGCACGGGCAACGACTTCCCCACCGCCCGCGAATGGCCCGTATCTAAAGGCCTTTTCTTCAGCAACCGCGATATACAGGAATACGCCCCCGTTGCCGTCCTCGGCCAAACGGTTGCCAAAACCCTGTTCGGCGAAACCGGAAATCCCATCGGCGAATTCATACTTCTCAAAAATGTCCCCTTCCAGATTATTGGCGTGATGAGCACCAAAGGCGCATCCCCCAACGGCAGCGATCAGGACGACGTGGTCTTTGTGCCGTACTCCACCGCCCTCACGCGCCTCTTCGGCAAGTCCTACGTCAACACCATCACCATCAAAATCAATGACCTGAAATCCATGGACAAAACTCAGGACGACATCACCGAGCTGCTAAAAACCCGTCACCGCACCGAAGATTTTAGCATCCGCAACATGGCCTCCATCTTAGAAACCGCCACCGAAACCCAAAACACCTTCACCATTTTGCTCGGCACAGTCGCTGCAATCTCCTTACTTGTAGGCGGCATCGGGGTGATGAACATCATGCTCGTCTCCGTCACCGAGCGCACCCGCGAAATCGGCATCCGCATGGCAACGGGTGCGCGAATGCGTGACATTTTGTTGCAATTTAATACCGAAGCCGCCGTTGTCTGCGCCGTAGGTGGCGCGCTCGGAATCCTTATCGGCGTCGTGGCGGGCCTCATCCTCAAAGCAACCGGCATGGCCATCGTCTTCTCGCTTACCCCTGCCATACTGGCATTTTCCTGCGCCTTCACCACCGGCATTGTCTTTGGCTATCTACCCGCGCGGCAAGCCGCCCGCCTCGACCCCGTCGTCGCGCTGGCATCGGAGTAGTTCATGAAAAAATACACACTCGCATTGCTCCTTAGCCTCTCCGCTTGCAGCCTCGCGCCCGATTACCTGAAGCCGGACGCGGCCACCCCCGCATGGCACGGCGCCGAAGCCACCGACGAACTCCCCGACGCCGATTGGTGGTCCGAATTCGGCAACGACGAAATGAACTCGCTGCTGAAGCAAAGCCTCACTACCAACAATGACCTGCGCGCAAGCCTCCAGCGCATTGAGCAATCCCGCGCCAATGCCCGTATCAGCGCATCCTCCCTTTTGCCCACGCTGGATTCCACCGCCAGCGCAAATCGAAACTATTCCGATCTCGTTCACGGCGATTACAGCACCAGCAGCGCCTATCGCGGCGGCGTACAGGCGTCTTATGCGGTGGATCTTTTTGCCCGCAACCGCTCCGCAAGCGACGCCGCTTCCTTAAGCGCTGACGCAAGCGCCTATGACCGCGATGCGCTGGTGCTTGTCGTGCAGTCCGATACGGCTCAGGCCTTCATTAATTATCTCAGCCTCACCGACCGCCTGAAAGTGGCGCAGGAAAACCTCAAAAACACCGCAGATGTACTGCGCATCACACAAGCCCGCTTCAATGCGGGCACGCTTTCGGCGCTCGAACTCGCCCAGCAAAAAACCGCTTACGCCAACACGCAGGCCTCGCTCGCATCGCTCACCCAGCAGCGCGAAAACGCCCACAACCAGCTCGCTGTTCTCATGGGCAAACCCCCGCAGGATTTCACCATCCAAAGCAATAGCTTCGACGCCCTGGACATCCCCGAAATCACCCCCCTGCAACCCGCAACGCTCGTTGCCCGCCGCCCCGATATTCAGGCCGCAGAAGCCCAGCTCCATGCCGCCAACTATGACATTGGCGCCGCCCGCGCCGCGTTCTTCCCCACGTTGCAACTAAGCGCCAGTACCGTGCTTGCCGCCAACCCCTCCGGCACGCCCGCAGCCCTCACCGCAAGCCTGTTGCAGCCCCTGTTCCGCGGCGGCGCATTGCAGGCGGGCCTTGATCTGAGCAAAGCCCGCAAGGCCGAACTGGAAGAGCAATATATCAAAACCGTACTCACCGCTTTTCAGGAAGTGGAAGACGCGCTCGCCGCCCAAACGGCCGCCGATGCGCGCCTGACCGCCTACGCCGAAGCCTCCGTGCAGGCCCAGAAAGCCTACAGTCTCGCCCGCCAGCGTTTTAATGTGGGCACTATTGATTTCCTGACCCTGCTCGACACCCAGTCGCGCCAGTTCAGCGCGCAGGACGCGCTTATTACTGCAAAGCAGGCACAGCTTGTCGCAGCTATTACTCTGTTCAGCGCCATTGGTGGTGCCGCCCAGCTGCAGCCCGAAAAATAATCTATGCGATTTCCCTTATTTGCTGCTATGAATAGCCCAATAAATGGCGAATAAGGAGCAGACATATGGAATACAGGCAGCTTGGAAAATCCGGTCTTAAAGTCCCCGTATTAAGCCTCGGAACCGGCACCTTCGGAACCAAGGGCGAGTTTTTCGAGCGCTGGGGCCAGACCGACGCCAAAGGTGCAACCCGCATCGTAGATACCTGCCTTGCCGCGGGCGTGAATTTCTTCGACACCGCCGATATTTATTCCGATGGTTCCTCCGAAGTCGTGCTTGGTGCCGCAATTAAAGGCCGCCGCAACGAACTCCTCATTTCCACCAAATCCACCTTCGCCATGGGTCCCGGCGTAAACGATCAGGGCTCTTCGCGCTACCACATCATCCGCTCCTGCGAAGAAAGCCTGCGCCGCCTCGGCACCGACCATATTGACCTGTATTTCATGCACGGCTTCGACGCGCTCACCCCCGTGGACGAAACGCTCCGCGCCCTCGACGATTTGGTCAGCTCCGGCAAAATTTGCTACATCGGCTGCTCAAACTATTCCGGCTGGCACGTCATGAAAGCGCTCGCCACTTCGGAAAAAAATAACCTCGCCCGCTACGTAGTGTACCAAGGGTACTACTCCGTCATCGGCCGCGAAATTGAAGAAGAACTCATGCCGCTTTTCATTGATCAGGGCATGGGCCTCATGGTCTGGAGCCCGCTGGGCTGGGGCCGCCTCACGGGTAAAATCCGCCGTGGCCAGCCGCTGCCCGAAGGCCGCATCAAATCCGGCGGCGCTGTCGGCGGACCGCCCGTGGAAGACGAATTCCTCTATAATGTGGTGGACGTGCTGGACCAGATCGCGCAGGAAACGGGAAAAACCATAGCGCAAATATCGCTCAACTGGCTGCTCCAGCGCCCCACGGTGTGCAATATTGTGGTGGGTGCCCGCAATGAAGAGCAGCTGAAACAGAATCTCGGTGCCGTGGGCTGGAACCTGACCAAAGAGCAGGTTGCAAAGCTCGACGCCATCAGCGAGCGCACACCCGCTTACCCCTACTGGCATCAGCGTAGCTTCAGCCAGCGCAATCCGCGCCCTGTCAGCTAACTTTAAGCCTGCCTTTATATGTGCCGTGCCCATGGGCAACGGACATTTTATGCCGCACCTGCTGTAATAAGGAACAACAGCACAGGAGGCAGTTATGAAACGCAAAATCATCAATTATGACGATCGTGAGTCCGGCAATACCGAAACCCATATCGCCACCGACAATTACATGGACGAACATTCCGGCCATTACCAGAACGCTCTCGTCGAAGGTTTCGCTTCCGCCGACGGCATTCGCGGCATCACCGCCGCATCCGGCGGGCGCATCAAGCACCCTGAAAAAAGCGATGCTGCCGTAGTTCCCGGCCGCGTACTCACAAACATTCAGGACGAAAACCCCGGCCTCGCCGACGACTAATCACACAACCACCATCCATTGCACCCCATTCGGTTTGAATGGGGTGTATGTGTTATCAAAAAGGAGAACCCCATGATGAGCAGTAACCAAAGCGGCGTCGAAGGCTTCGACGATAAAATGGGCGGCAAAGCCATGGCCGACCGTCACGACACCTCAAGCTTCGACGCCCAGCCTGAGCGCCAGAAAAAAGTGCATATCAATCTCTGCATAGATGCAGGCCTTGAAGAAGGCGGCCGCATGCGCCAGCCCAACACCGGTATTGTAGGCAGGAACGACGCTCGCTTCACCGAAAGCCAGATGCCGCCCTCACGCCTAGACCTCATGAAAAACCTGCAAATTAACCGCTAAGGAGCAAAACCACATGTCTAAGAGCCACCACATTACCCATAAGCACGACACCAAAGACCTTCAGGAATTGCGCGAAAAAGACCTGGGCCAATACCTGACTAAAGCCGAGCTGCTGGAACAAAATGCTATGCTCAGCCCCAAACACGCAGACAATGAAAATCATATCCAGACGGAAGCGGAGCCGGAAGAAGTAAGCCCGGAAGAAGCAGGCCCGGAAGAAGCAAGCCCGGAAGAAGCAAGTGTTGAAAGCGAAACCACGCCTTTCCTGAACCTGCTCGATAGCAGCGCCATGGCCCTTGCCAACGAACGTTATGCCGCCCTGCAAGACTGGCAGGATCTGGTAGGAACCCTCATCGCAACCCAACGCCGCATGGCTGAAGTATGGCTGGAAAACTGGTGCGCCCTTTGCATACCCCAGTTAAAAAGCGAAGAAGCCGAAGACAGCGCGCTCGACATGGGCTAATTATTTCATGCACAAAAAAATGCCGCTGTAAAATTTACAGCGGCATTTTTTTTAATCGTAAGAAAATTAGTGCAGGCCAATCGTAGACGTGTCTGGCACGGTCGTATTGCCGGGCACTCCGCTGCGGTCGTTGTTGTTATACATGCGTACATATTCATCACGCGTTGCAAGCTCGGCCTGTTCCCACGTAAGTTTGGAATCGCCGCGCGCTTTGTTCCAGCCGTTTTCAAGCTCAGAACGGTCAAGCGTGCTATAGTCGCGACCCGGATAGCGGGTGTAGGTGTCGTAACCGTAACGGTAAGCAGGCGAATAGCTGGTGTATTTCGTGGTCTTGGTATAGTAAGGCCGCGAAGCGTAATTGTCGCTCCAGTAATGGTCTTCCGTGGTCCAGTTCGTGGTGGTTCCGGTACCGTCGGTCATGTTAAACGTTTCTGCCTGCGCCACAAGCGGTGTGGCAACAAGCATCAGGGCCGTAAAAGCCGCAAGCTTTGTCTGTTTCATAATAATCCTTATGGGTTGGTGGATGCAGGTACAGCAGTAGTATCCGTAGGCGCCGGTGCTGCCGGGGTTGCCGCACTTACCGGAGTTTCCGCACTTACATTAGGTGTGCTCACAAGGCTGCTGCGCTCATAAGCCTGATAAGCAACATACGCAAGCCCGGCAAAAGCCAGAAGTATGGCCGTAGTCCAAAGCGCGCGCTTATCGCTTTGGGTAGTGATGGCAGGGGTGGTCTGGGTAGCCATAACGAATCCTTCTCTGGGGTGCAGAATTAATAAGTACTCGGCGGGTCGCTAGCCGGAAAGCTGTCGGCAAGCATGGTATCAATTTGCCTTTCGCTTAAATGCTCGCGCACCGCCTTATCCGCATGCACGCAATGCGTGTGCATCTCCTGATGGTTCCAGCCTTCAATAAACGCCCGGACGATGTCATTCATAATCATTGCCTTTAAAAAACGGTGGACTGTTTCAGGAAAAAAACACTAGCAACCCCCGCATAAAATTGCCCCGCCAACTCAAGCCCATGAATATAAAAACCCTGTAAGCGCAAGACCTGAAAAGCCGTATGGCGCAAAAGAACGCCGCTTTGCCCCCCGGCCCAAAAACGGCTTAAAATGGTGATACGCTAAGATGTTGCCCCTGAAAGCCAGCAAAACACTGGCTTTGCGCCCCATGCCAAGGCCCTAAAAAAGCTGTTTAACATCAGCCCGTTATTTGCTACCATTTAAAGGAGCAGAATAAAAAAATACATCGGGGGAATGAAATGATGCTGCGCACTGTGCTTACAGACGTTTTGAATCCACTGGTGTGGAACCTGCCGGGCAATGCTGCGGCTAAATTCTATCGCTTTTCTTTCACCGAATATTCCAGCGTCCTCGACCTTACGCTCGCAGCAAAACTCACCGCGTCTTCCGACCGCTCC
>JAYULW010000023.1:0-17662 GCA_043763155.1 Alphaproteobacteria bacterium
AAAACCAAAACCGACGGCGCAGGCCCCAGCGCCACCGCCGCAGGCGACAACGTCTCCACCACCACCGACGGCAGCGCCCCCGCCGCCGCAGCCACCACCGCCCCGGCCGAAAACTACTACCCGCCGCCAGCCCTCAAGCGCGCTCCCGGCAGCAAGCCCCAGTCCGCCATCCAGAAAGAAGACCTGTTCGACCCCGGTTTCGGCGTACACCTGAACATGAAGGTCCAGGCCGAGGATTATGACGCCGCGCGCCCCAACCGCCCCGCAAACTACCAGATGAAGAATATTTACGTGGCTTTTGAGGGCACCAAAGCCTTCACCAAAGACGAAGACGGCAACGCCGTGCCCCTACCCGACGGCTACTATGAAATGCCCGGAAATAAACGCAAAGTCCTGATTCTGGCGGGTGAAAAAACCATCCCCAACTAGCCCCTCCGGCTCCCTGATAGGGGCATCGGCACCCATTCTGTAGAAAATACCTGACATTTCCCCGGTTTCGCTGTACATCAGGCGTTCTTAAATGAACTTACAAGCAGGCAAAGTGAGTACTACCCCCTTACTTGACCGGGTCCAAAGCCCGCGTGACCTTCGTGGCATGGAGCTGGACCAGCTCGAAAAGCTGGCCGCCGAACTGCGTCAGGAAACCATTACCGCTGTCTCTGAAACGGGTGGCCATTTGGGCGCAGGTTTAGGCGTCGTCGAACTCACCCTTGCTTTGCACCATGTGTTCAACACGCCCGAAGATATCCTCATCTGGGATGTCGGCCACCAATCCTACCCGCACAAAATTCTCACCGGCCGTCGCGACCGCATCCGCTCGCTTCGCAAGCCCGGCGGCCTTTCCGGCTTTTGCAAGCGCGACGAAAGCGAATATGACGCCTTCGGCGCGGGCCACTCCTCCACCTCTATTTCCGCAGGCCTCGGCATGGCCATCGCCCGCGACAAAAAAGGCGAAAAACACGACGTCGTCGCCATCATCGGCGATGGTGCGCTTTCCGCGGGCATGGCCTATGAGGCCATGAATAATGCAGGCGCCCTCGGCTCCCGCCTGATCGTAATCCTAAACGACAACGACATGTCCATCGCACCCCCCGTTGGTGCCATGAGCGCCTACCTTGCGCGCCTGATCTCGTCAACCCCCTACCACACGCTGCGCCATATCGGCAAAGCCGTCGCCAGCAAATTCCCCGAACCCCTGTCGCGCCTTGTGCGCAAGGCCGAGCATTTCGCGCGCGATTTCGCAGTGGGCGGCACCATGTTCGAGCAGCTTGGTTTTTACTATGTCGGCCCCGTTGATGGCCACAACCTCGCGCACCTCCTGCCCGTGCTGAAGAACATCAAGAATGAACCCGGCTCCGGCCCCATCCTGCTGCATGTCGTCACCAAAAAAGGCCACGGCTACGCGCCAGCCGAAGCCGCCGACGACAAGTACCACGGCGTAAACAAATTCGACGTAACCACGGGCGCGCAAGCCAAGTCCACCCCCAAAGCCCCAAGCTATACAAAGGTCTTCGCCGACAGCCTCATCGCAGAGGCGAAGAAGGACGATAAAATCATCGCCATCACCGCCGCCATGCCATCGGGCACAGGCCTCGACCTGTTTGAAAAACAATTCCCCGACCGCACCTACGATGTGGGCATCGCCGAACAACACGCCGTGACGTTTGCCGCGGGCCTCGCAACTCAGGGCTTCAAACCCTTCTGCGCCATTTACTCCACCTTCCTGCAACGCGCCTACGACCAGGTGGTGCATGATGTCGCCATCCAGAAACTCCCCGTGCGCTTCGCCATTGACCGCGCAGGGCTTGTGGGTGCCGACGGCCCAACCCACGCAGGCTCCTTCGACCTCACCTACCTCACTACGCTTCCCAACTTCGTCGTCATGGCCCCAAGCGACGAAGCCGAGCTGATGCACATGACCGCAACAGCCGCAAGCATCAATGACCGCCCCAGCGCCATGCGCTACCCCCGCGGCGAAGGCACCGGCGTAACGCTTCCCGCAGAAGGTCAAATTTTGGAAATCGGCAAAGGCCGCATCATTCGCACGGGCAGCCGCGTAGCGCTGCTTTCGCTCGGCACGCGCCTCGCCGAATGCGAAAAAGCAGCAGACACGCTTGAAGCCGCAGGCATCAGCACCACCGTAGCCGATGCACGCTTCGCCAAGCCTCTGGACGAAAATCTCATCCGCCAGCTCTTCAAAAACCACGAACTCGTGGTGACAGTAGAAGAGGGGGCCATCGGCGGTTTCGGCGCACATGTGTTGTGCTTCGCAGCAAAAGAAGGCCTGCTCACCTCAAACAACCGCTGCCTGCCCCTTTACCTGCCCGACACGTTTCAGGAACAGAACAACCCCGCCACCATGTACGACGAAGCAGGCCTGAACGCCGCGCAGATCGTGGCAAGCGTGCAAGAGCAGCTCGGCCAGAAACCCGCGCTAGTTAAGAAAGCACGTTAAGAACCCCGAATAAAACATTGCAGTCCCGGAATAAATCTTCCGAACGTAATGTGCCACATGAAAAAGTGGGGAAGGGGGCTGCGCCAACCCGCACATACGCGCTTTCTGCTTTAAACAGAACCGCTTCACCACTACAGTTAAGCCAACACATGAAAGAGCGCCCATGTATCTGAGCACACTGCTGGTCACAGGCAATAAACTCCACGCTGGCGATCGTATTTTCACCTGCGCGGTGGGCAAGGGCGGTTTCTCCGCATCCAAAAAAGAGGGTGATGGTGCCACCCCCATCGGCATCTTTCCTTTGCGCGAATGTTACTACCGCCCCGACCGCCACGCCGCCCCCAAAACGGGCCTTCCCATTATCGCCATGGCCGCCGATGACGGCTGGTGCGACGCCCCTGACAGTCAGTTTTATAACTTACCCGTAAAAACACCGTTTAATCAATCACATGAAGCTATGTGGCGCGAGGATAATCTATACGATTTCGTGATCCCCATGGGCTATAACGACGACCCCATTATACCCGGTAAAGGCAGTGCCATTTTCATGCATATCGCCAAGCCCGGTTACGAGCCAACCGAAGGCTGCGTGGCCCTGTCCCTTTCCGACATGCAGGCGCTTTTGCCCCTGCTTTCGGTGCGCACCCTTATCGAAATCCGCTGATTCTGGCCCCATATAGACATTTATCGGTTGAATTTTACCGCCGCCAACGGTAGTTTCCGCGCTCATTCTCTATATAAGGATTTCAACGATCATGGCAACGCAGGCAAACAAAATGACCCTCCAGGCAAACAAAGACTTCAAGGTAGCAGACATCTCGCTGGCAACGTGGGGCCGCAACGAAATCTCTCTGGCCGAAACCGAAATGCCCGGCCTCATGGCCATCCGTGCCGAATATAAAGCCGCACAGCCCCTGAAGGGCGCGCGCATCGCTGGCTGCCTGCACATGACCATCCAGACCGCCGTACTCATCGAAACCCTCACCGAACTCGGCGCAACCGTGCGCTGGAGCAGCTGCAACATTTTCTCGACCCAGGATCAGGCCGCAGCCGCAATCGCCGCTGCTGGTATCCCCGTGTTCGCCTGGAAGGGTGAAACCGAAGAAGAATACGAATGGTGCATAGAACAGACCATCAAAGGCCCCGATGGCTGGACCCCCAACATGATCCTCGATGACGGCGGCGACCTCACCGTGATCCTGCACAACAAATACCCCGAGATGATGAAAGACGTAAAAGGCATCTCCGAAGAAACCACCACCGGTGTTCACCGCCTGTACGAAATGATGAAAGCCGGCACCCTGAAAGTGCCCGCCATTGACGTGAACAACTCGGTCACCAAGTCCAAGTTCGACAACCTCTACGGCTGCCGCGAATCGCTGCCCGATGGCCTGAAACGCGCCACCGACATCATGATCGCAGGTAAAGTTGCAGTCGTTGCCGGTTACGGCGACGTGGGCAAAGGCTGCGCACACGCGCTCAAAGGCCAGGGCGCCCGCGTGATGATCACCGAAATTGACCCCATCTGCGCACTGCAAGCCGCCATGGAAGGCTATCAGGTAGTCACCATGGATGAAGCAGCAGCACAGGGCGACATCTTCGTAACCGCAACCGGAAACGTAGACGTCATCACCCTTGAACACATGCGCAAAATGAAAGACCGCGCCATCGTGTGCAACATCGGCCATTTCGACAGCGAAATTCAGGTAGCGGCACTGCGCAACCTGAAATGGAAAGAGATCAAGCCGCAGGTGGACGAAATCGCGTTCCCCGACGGCAAGCGCCTCATCCTGCTCGCCCAAGGCCGCCTCGTGAACCTTGGTTGCGCCACCGGCCACCCCAGCTTCGTGATGTCCACCAGCTTCTCGAATCAGGTTCTTGCCCAGATCGAACTGTGGAAAAACGCATCCAAATACGAAAACAAAGTATACGTGCTGCCCAAGCATCTCGACGAAAAAGTGGCAGCCCTGCATCTGGAAAAGCTCGGCGTGAAGCTGACCAAGCTCACCCCTGAGCAGGCAAAGTATATTGCTGTTGACGCGAACGGCCCGTTCAAGCCCGACACCTACAGGTATTGATAGCCACCTAAAATTCTATCTAAATCTTGTAGCAAATCGCATGACAGCGTGATGCAATTGCATTAGAAAGATGCAAGAGCTTGTTGTGTTGATTGAGGGCTATGAGAAAAAACGATCATCTCGCGAAGGTTGCGGCAGTGTTTACAGCGGGCGTCATGCCCGCTGCGCCTGCCTTTGCGGCTGATGGCGGCCTGAGCGCAAATGTACAGGGCGCGCTTTTCACCCTCGGCGTTTTCGTGGTCGCCTTCATCGTCGGCTACAAATTCCAGCCCCCGAAAAAATTATCCGACACCGAAGACGAGGATAAAAAACTCCCCGTACTCCATTCCGCTGGCCCGCGTATGGAACCGCTCGGCGATCCCGAAATCGCACGCATCAAACAGGAAAACGAAAAAATAAAGCGCGACATGCGCTACTATTCCACCATCATCAACATGGCTCCATACCCCATCTGGCAGCGCGACAACACGGGCAAGCTCTGCTTCTACAACCTCTCTTACAGTGTGGCCGTTGAAGATGTGATGGAAAAAGAAGACATCACCGAAACCCCGGAACTCGACAAAAAATCAAAAATCATGGCCATGCAGGCCTTCGAAACGAACCGCCCCGTCAGCGACCGCCGCCATGTGGTCATCGGCGGCGAGCGCAAGCTGTACGACATCACCGAAATGCCCGTACCTGAGGAAAAAATCAGCGTCGGCTTCGCCTTCGACATGAGCGAGCTGGAAGAACTGAAAGAAGATCTCGCCCGCCACATCTCCGCGCAGGACGATTTGCTGGAAAGCTCTGCAAGCGCCATGGCCATTTATGGTGCCGACATGCGCCTCAAATCCTTCAACTATGCCTTCGCCGCCCTCTGGAAGCTCGACGAAGTCTGGCTCGACATGCAGCCCACCTATGCCGAAATACTGGAAGCCCTCCGCGAAAAACGCAAACTCCCCGAACAGGCCAACTTCCAGCTCTTCAAGCAGCAGCAAATAAAGCTCTTCACCGGCCTTATCGAACCGCACGAAGAATTCTTCTACCTGCCCGACGGCAAGGCCCTGCGCGTGATCGCCATCCCCCATGCCCTCGGCGGCATCTTGTTTGCGTATGAAGACGTAACCGACCGCCTCGCGCTGGAACGCTCCTATAACACCCTCATCGCCGTGCAGCGCGAAACGCTGGATAATTTGCATGAAGGTGTTGCCGTATTCGCCGAAGATGGCCGCCTGAAACTCTCCAACCCCGGCTACCTGGCGCTGTGGAACATTGACATGGAAACCGCCAGCGCCGAACCCCACATCCGCGACATTATTGACAAATGCCGCAACCTTTTCGTGTTCGACGATTGGGAAAAATTCCAGTCCGCCCATATCAACCACATTCAGTCGCGCGACTTCATCTCGCAGATCATCGAACGCACCGACGGTAAAGTAATTGACTGGCGCAAAGTGCCGCTGCCCGATGGCGCAACCCTGATTACCTATCTCGACGTAACCGACACCACGCTGGTGGAGCGCTCTTTGCGCGAACGCAACGAAGCATTGCAGGAAGCCGACAAACTCAAAACCGAATTCCTCGCCAACGTGTCCTACGAACTCCGCTCGCCGCTCACCAGCATCAGTGGTTTCTCGGAAATGCTGGGCCAGCAATATTTTGGTCCCTTGTCGGAAAAACAAAAAGAATATGTTGATGGCATCCAGCAATCGTCGCAGCATCTCATGCACCTCATCAACGACATTCTGGATTTAGCCAGCGTGGAAGCCGGTTACATGCGCCTCGAAGTGGGCAAATTCGACGTGTACGCCATGATGAAATCGGTGCTGTCGCTGATTCAGGAACGCGCCAAGGAATATACCCTCAAGGTGAAATTCGAGTGCCCCTCGCGCATCGGAAAAATGCTGGGCGACGAAACGCGCATCAAGCAGATCATGTTCAACTTGCTATCCAACGCCATCAAATACTCCGAACCCGGCTCCACCGTAACGCTGGGCGCAAAGGAAGAGGGCGACGCAGGCCTGGTGCTGTGGGTGACCGACGAAGGCAAAGGCATTCCCGCCGAAGAGCAGGAAGCCGTGTTCTCTAAATTCTACAAGGGCAGGAACCAGGAGGGCGCGCGCAGCGAGTCCGGCGGCCAGCGCGGCGGCACGGGTCTGGGCCTGTCCATCGTGAAAAGCTTCATCGAACTGCATGGCGGCACGGTGCACTTAAATTCTGAACTGGGCAAGGGCACCACCTTTGAGTGCCATCTGCAACGCGCCAATCCCGATCTGCAACCCTTGGTAAAATCCAAGAAAGCCGTACCCGCATGACCGAAAAACGCTATATCCTGATTCTCTCCTGCAAGGACGTGCGCGGCATCGTGGCCGCCGTCACCGGCTTCCTCGCGCAGCATTATGGCTTCATCATCGAGTCCGCGCAGTTTGGCGACGAATCCACCGGCTCCTTCTTCCTGCGCATCGAATTCAAAGTGGAAACGCCCGGCCCCAGCGAAGACGTGCTGAAAAAAGCCTTCTACGAAAAAGTGGCGCAAGCCTTCAATATGCGCTGGCAAATCGTGGATAAGAGCCACAAAAGCCGCGTACTGATCATGGTCTCCAAATACGGCCATTGCCTGAACGATTTGCTGTACCGCTATTCCACCAGCCAGCTCGCCATCGAAGTGCCCGCCATCATCTCCAACCACGAAGATTGGCGCGGCGTGGCCGAGTGGCACAATATCCCCTATTATTGCTTCCCCGTGTCCCCCGCCAATAAGGCAGAGCAGGAAGCCAAAATCATGGAAGTGGTCGAGCGCCACGACATTGACGTGGTAGTGCTGGCCCGCTACATGCAGGTGCTGTCGGACGATATGTGCAGCAAAATGAATGGCCGCATCATCAACATCCACCATTCGTTCCTGCCCAGTTTCAAAGGCGCGCAGCCCTACCATCAGGCCTTCGACCGCGGCGTGAAACTCATCGGCGCCACCGCCCATTACGTAACCGCAGCGCTCGACGAAGGCCCGATCATCGAGCAGGAAGTCGCCCGCGTGGACCACACCCACCAGCCCGACGATCTGGCAGCATTAGGCCGCGACGTGGAGTGCTTAGCGCTGTCTCGCGCGCTGAAATACCACATCGAACAGCGCGTACTGCTCAACGGCACCAAAACAGTTGTGTTCAAATAAAGCTTAAGCCACCCGCCCGATGGCGTGACGGAAGAAATGCTCCCACCCTGTGGGCTTTTCGTCAATCAGCGTTCCGTTTTGCACCAGCCCGTTGAAATAATCATTCACCCCGACGATGTCGGTATCATCAAGGATAATCCACGCATTTTTAAGCGCCATCACCAGTGAGTTTTCGGTATCTTTGATGCAGTAATAATCGCCGTGATGCCCATCCACATGAATCAGGTCAAAACGCAGGAAAGGCAGATCCTGCGCCATTTGCGGCAGCTTGACCAGAGAGTCGCCTTCGTAGAAATGAAAACGGTCACCAAACTCGCTTTTCAAAAACTCCGCCGCCGGGCGCACATACGGATGCAGCGCAATATCCACCCCATGATATTCCACGCCACACGCCAAAGCGAGCAACGCCGAATGGCCTGCATTCATGCCGATTTCCAGCATGGTGGTGCTTTCGCGGCACGCCGCCACAAAGTTGCGGCGCTTGGGGTAAAACTCCGCATACACGCTGTTGCGGCTGGGGTTTTTTTCCAGGTGAAAGTAAAATAAATTGCCTTCTGCCTTTGCGCCGGAAGCCAGCACAATGCGGTTTAGTTCGTCCAGGTACGGCAAATAATCGTCCGGCAGAAGGCTTTGGTTTGCGACTTCCATGGTTTAATGCGTGATCACGCCGTTATCGTCGGTCGTGGCCGCAGGCTTGGCAATCGCCGTGCCGTCAGCATTTTCCTTCGGGTCTTTCCATTCGATCGGATCCGGCATACGCACCAGAGCGTGTTTCAGCACGTCATCCACCGTGGACACGGCAATGATGTTCAGGTCGCGCTTCACATTCTCAGGAATATCTTCCAGGTCCTTCACGTTTTCCTGCGGAATCAGCACGGTGGTAAGCCCGCCGCGCAGTGCCGCAAGCAGCTTTTCCTTCAAGCCCCCGATGGGAAGCACGCGGCCACGCAGCGTCACTTCGCCGGTCATCGCCACATTCTTCTTAACCGGAATACCCGTAAGCACCGAAACAATAGCCGTCGTCATGCCGATACCAGCCGACGGGCCGTCCTTAGGGGTCGCGCCTTCAGGCACATGCACGTGGATGTCGGTGGTCTGGAAGCGGGGCGGGATAATGCCGAAATCGAGGCTGCGCGAGCGCACATAGCTTGCCGCTGCCTGTACCGATTCCTGCATCACGTCGCCAAGCTTGCCGGTGATGGTGAACTTGCCTTTGCCGGGCATGGTCACTGCTTCGATCACAAGCAATTCGCCGCCGACTTCCGTCCATGCAAGGCCGGTTACCATGCCGATCAAATCTTCTTTTTCCGCTTCGCCGTAGCTGAACTTGCGCACGCCAGCGAATTTCGCAAGGCTGCTGGTAGACACTTTGATGGTCTTTTTGCTCTTCATCAGAATGTCTTTAACAGCCTTACGCGCCGTGTTCGCAATTTCGCGTTCAAGGTTACGCACGCCCGCTTCGCGGGTGTAGTAGCGGATAAGGTCGCGCAAAGAATCATCGGAAATCGAGTATTCGTCCTTCTTCAGCCCATGCATTTTCATCTGCTTGGGAATCAAATGGCGCTTCGCGATATTCACCTTTTCGTCTTCCGTATAGCCCGGAATACGGATGATTTCCATGCGGTCAAGCAATGGGCGCGGCATGTTCATGCTGTTGGCAGTCGCCACAAACATCACGTCCGACAGGTCATAATCCACTTCGAGATAATGATCGTTGAAGGTGTGGTTCTGTTCGGGGTCCAGCACCTCCAGCAAAGCAGCAGCCGGATCGCCACGGAAATCCGAGCCCATCTTGTCCAGCTCGTCGAGCAGCATGAGGGGGTTGGAAGACTTGGCTTTCTTCATGGACTGAATGATTTTGCCCGGCATGGAGCCGATATAGGTGCGGCGATGACCACGGATTTCAGCTTCGTCACGCACGCCGCCCAGCGAAATGCGAACAAAGTTACGCCCCGTAGCTTTCGCGATCGAGCGCGCAAGCGAGGTCTTACCCACGCCCGGAGGGCCAACGATGCAAAGGATCTGGCTGCGAACCTGCTTGGTGCGCTGCTGCACGGCCAGATATTCAAGAATACGGTCTTTGACCTTATGCAGCGCGAAATGGTCTTCATCCATTACCTTCTGCGCGAACTTCAAATCGCTGATAATGCGGCTCTGCTTTTTCCACGGCAGGGAAATAACCCAATCAAGATAATTGCGGATCACGGATGCTTCCGCACTCATGCTGCTCATGGTGCGCAGCTTCTTCACTTCCGCCAGCGCTTTTTCTTTTACTTCTTTGGACAGGCGCAATTTGCCGAGCTTTTCTTCCAGCTCGCCAATTTCGTCCTTACCGTCTTCAGATTCGCCGAGTTCCTTCTGGATGGCCTTCATCTGCTCATTCAAATAGTACTCGCGCTGCGTCTTTTCCATCTGGCGTTTCACGCGGCTGCGAATGCGGCGCTCCGTGTTCAGCACAGCGATTTCGCTCTCCATCAGCGCAAAAATATGCTCAAGGCGCTCAGGCACCATCAGCATTTCCAGAATCTTCTGCTTTTCTGCAATATCCACCGACATGTGGGCTGCAATGGTGTCCGCCAGCAGGGAAGGGTTGGTGATCTTGTTCACCGTACCCAGCGTTTCCGGCTGGATTTTCTTGTTCAGCTTCACATACTGCTCGAACTGCGAAAGCACAGTGCGGAACATCGCTTCCGTTTCCTGCTTTTCGCCCTGCTGTTCGTCAGCAAGCGTGGCCATCACCTGGAAGAATTCTTTGTTATCTATGAAATCGGTGACCTGCGCGCGCGCAATGCCTTCCACCAGTACTTTCACGGTGCCGTCGGGCAAGCGCAACAGCTGCAGGATATTGCCAATCGTGCCCATGCGGTAAATGTCGCCCTCTTTCGGGTCGTCCACGCCGCCGTTCTTCTGCGTCACCAGCAGGATTTTGCCTTCACGCTTCACCACATCTTCCAATGCGCGCACGGATTTTTCACGGCCCACGAAAAGTGGCACAACCATCGAGGGGAAAACAACGATGTCGCGCAGCGGCAAAACGGGGAAAATTTCAGATTTTAGCTCAAAAGACTGTTCCATAGGAATGCTAAGCACCAATAGTTGGAGGGGGGATGTATTTGGTTCTTGATTATTTAATATAGGGGAACTATCCACGCATTGCCAGTAGCATGAAAAAAATAGTTTTGGTTAACTATGAAAAATAATGCAATACAAATGGTTATGCGGGTGTGGCGAAATTGGCAGACGCACCAGATTTAGGTTCTGGCGCCGCAAGGCGTGGGGGTTCAAGTCCCTCCACCCGCACCACTTTAGATGCTGTTATATATGGGAATTTTGTTTTTCCGGGTTGTCATCAAATGTTCATACATATTGAACACTTGCTATGGTAAAGTTTAGGTATTGAAAAATCTAACTGCCTAAGGCGCCGTAATTCATGCCCCTAAGCCCGGAAGAAGATAAACGCTACCGCGACCAGATAACCAAACTTCTGGATGCTGCGACGCCCGACGCGACGCTTCCGTTCGCCCGCCGCCAGTATAAAGGCTCGCTGGGTGCGCATTTCCAGAAGCTGGACACCGATATGCGTGTGCAGATGAAGGCCAACAATATTTCCGAGCCTGAAATCAACGCCGCCATTAACGAGCGCCAGAAGACCGAACGCCAGCAGATACTGGACGTATACATGAATGGCGTGAATAAAGGCCCCGCAGCGCCAGATAGCCAGGCCACCGAAGCCGTAAGCACCGCCGCAGGCCTCATGGGCTTCGGCGATGGTATTTTCGGCTGGATCGCGGGCATGGTCGCAAAAATCCCCGTGGTAGGCGAGCTGGTGCTCTCGGTTATGAAAATGCTGGGTTCCGGCGTAGGTTCGCTCCTGGGCATGGTAGGGCTGGGCGACCCCAACGCAAAAATGCTTTCATTCGGCGAAGCGCAGCAGCAGGTGCGCGACAGCCAGGCCTTTGCCAACGGCGCCAACGCGCTAGTCGGCACGCTGGGCAGCGGTAACGCGCAGCTCCTCGCTGAATTACAGAATATGCAAGGCGCAGCCCCCTCCGGCAGCGACATCAAGCGCGTAGGCGACGACAAAGCCTTGGTCAAAAACAACGCCGGGGATGCCGCCGAAACCGTGAAATTCCTGCAATCATTGCGCGTCCCAAATGCCAGTGGCAAAGAAAGCACCTCCGCCGATCCTGCCTCACCGCAGGCGCAGGAACTGGCCAATCTTATTCTTGCCAAGCCCGAACTGTTCAAAGGCAAGAAAACCATGGCCGTCACCCTTGCCGACGGCTCCCTTGCAGTCGCCAGCGGCGACTTCAGCAAAGACAACACCACGATGACGATTACCGCCATCACCCGCGTCGAAAACAAAGTGCTGGTCACCACCGCGCCGCCCGCCGACATGAAGCCCATGGAAACGGGCATTAAGCCACCGCCCGATACCCGCGAAGTACTGGTCAATAAATCTGAATCCATGGCCATGACCCTTTCGGATAATCAGGAAGCGCTTGAAGAACGCATCGGCAGCCTGAAGCAAGTTGGCGTAGGCCTGAGCCAGCCGCTGGTTGACCTGCTGACCGTTATGGGAAAGGACGGCATTAAGTTTCAGGAAAACCCAGCTGCCCCTGACCAAAAACTTGATCCCAAGCTGAAAACCGTGATGGTTGTACTGCCCGGCGGCATGCCAGCAGTGCTTAGCGGCAGCTTCGACCCCGATACAAACAAGTTCACGCCGCTTTTCGTCACCACGGTGCAAACCAAGGAAGACGGCACAAAGCTGCAGAAAACCGAAAAATTGACCGGCGCCACCCCCCGCGAGGTAAAGCCAACCTTCTCAGGCTCAAACGTGATAAATGATACCGTCGCCAAGGATATGAAACAGCTGCTTTCTGCGCTTCAGGATCAGGCGTTGGTCGTGCCTTCGGAAAACGAAGCGCAGGTCGCGAAACTGACGGTAGCGCTGGAAAAAGCCCTCACTGACAATTCCAAAATGTTCCTGCAGAGCCAGAGTACCGGCACCATGCATCATATGGTGGTGATAATGCCCGGCGGCGACGCGGTCATCATTAGCGGCACCAGCCCCGACGATGGTAAAACCATGAATGCCATGTATAAAACCCGCGTCAAGGGCGACACGCTGCAAAGCCCCGAAACCATCAGCACCACTCCCTCCATCAAGCTGGATATGACAACGGGTAAATCCTTGGGCAGCGTGGCTATGAGCGACCCCAGCCGCAGCAACGCCAGCGACCGCTTTAACTTCAGCGAAACCGATTTTAACTCCCTGTCCCGCCCCAGCGTCCCCGACACTGGCACAGGCCGCTCCGTCGCTTAAAATACGCTTTCCTCCCCTTGCAAGTGCGCGCCCGCGCCCTATCTTCTTACTCTATAATCCAAAAATAAGACGCATAAGCCGAAACCTATTGCCTTTTGAGCCGCTATGTGGTTTTCCCTTTAGTCCGTCTATTAACAATCCTAACAGGTAGAGTACGTCATGCAGGTAACTGAATTAGAAAACGCCGGTCTCAAAAGAAACTACAAAGTGACCGTAGAAGCCCCGGAAATTGATAAGGAAATGGAAGTAGAGCTGCGCGCCGCAGGCGAAAAAATCCGCATCCCCGGCTTCCGCCCCGGCAACATCCCCATGAAAATCCTGCAGCAGCGCTACGGCAAGTCTGTGCAGGGCGACGTACTCAAGCAGGTGATCAATAAGGCAACCACCGACCTTGTAAACGAACGCAAGCTGCGCCCCGCGCTCACCCCCCAGATCAATATCGAAGACTTCAAAGAAGGCGGCGCGCTCGTCTTCACCGTAAGCTTCGAAGCATTCCCCGATGCACCTGACGTGAATTTCGACAAAATCACCCTGAACCGCAGTGTGTTTGAAATCTCCGAAAAAGACATTGATGAAGCATCCGACCGCATCGCCGAGCGCAGCCCCAAGTTAGCTAGCGCCAAAGAAGGCGCAAAAGCTGAAAACGGCAATGTCGTCACCATTGACTTCAAAGGCATGATTGACGGCGTAGCGTTCGCTGGCGGCACCGCCGAAGGCTTCAAGCTCGAACTCGGCTCCGGCCAGTTCATCGAAGGCTTTGAAGGCCAGCTCGTAGGCGCCAAAATCGGCGACGACCGCATCGTCAAGGTTACCTTCCCGAAAGATTATCCCGGTGCGGAAGTAGCGGGCAAAGAAGCCTCATTCGCCGTGAAAGTACACGCGATTGAAAGCAAGGAACCCGGCGTGATTGACGAAGAATTCGCCAAGGAACGCGGCTTTGAAACGCTGGAAAAGCTGCGCGAAGCCATCAAATCCCAGCTCACCCGCGAGTATGATCAGGTCGTGCGCAACGAGCTGAAAAAAGAACTCTTCGACATCCTCGAAGAACAATACCAGTTCGACCTGCCGCAGGGCATGGTGGACCTCGAGTTCGGTTCCATCTGGGAACGCCTGCAACAGGCGAAGGCAGAAGGCGACGAATCGGTTGCCGGTAAGAGCGAAGAAGAACTCAAAACCGAATACCAGAAAATCGCCAGCCGCCGCGTGAAGCTGGGCTTGCTGCTCGCCGACATCGGCAACCGCAACAAAATCCAGATCACCCGTGAAGAACTGACCCGCGCCATGATGCAGCAGGCCAGCCAGTATCCCGGCTCTGAAAAGAAGGTAATGGAATTCTACCGCAACAATCCTGACCGCGTAGAAGAACTCCGTGGCCCCATTTTGGAAGAAAAATCGGTGGATTTCATCCTGAGCAAAATCAAGTTCAACGACAAAAAAGTGACGCTTGAAGACCTCAATGGCGACGACGAAGACGGCGAAGAAGGCTCTTCTGAAAAGAAAAAGAAATCTTCTAAGGCTGCAAAGCCCGCCAAGAAAGCCTCAGATTCTGAGGGTGACGACGCCTCCGACGCCAAATCCGCCAAAAAGAAGGCTGCAAGCACTAAGGAATAATTAACCTTTGCTGGTTAAACAGAAAGAGTTAAACATTACAACAGGACAAGAGGAATATGACCGACGCTTTAGAAGTTTATAATAGCATGCTGGTACCCATGGTCATCGAGCAGACCGCACGCGGTGAACGCTCGTTCGACATCTACTCCCGCCTTCTCAAAGAACGCATCATCTACCTCATCGGCCCCGTGAACGACAACATGGCCTCGCTGGTAACGGCGCAGCTCCTGTTCTTGGAATCGGAAAACCCCGACAAGGATATCTACATGTACATCAACTCGCCCGGTGGCGTCGTCACCTCCGGCTTGTCCATTTACGACACCATGCAGTATATCCGTCCGAAAGTATCCACCGTGTGCTTCGGCCAGGCCGCATCCATGGGCTCCTTGCTTCTCGCTGCTGGCGAAGCGGGCATGCGTTATTCGCTGCCTAACTCCCGCATCATGATCCATCAGCCCTCCGGCGGTTTCCAGGGCCAGGCAACCGACATCGAAATCCACGCCCGTGAGATTCTTTCCTTGAAGGCCCGCCTGAACCAGATCTACGTGAAGCACACCGGCCAGAAACTCGCCCATGTTGAAAAGAACATGGAACGCGATAATTTCATGACCGCAGAAATGGCAAAAGATTTCGGCCTGATTGACCATATCGTTGATAAGCGCGCGCCTGAAACGGATGCCGAGAAGAAAGCCAAGTCTTAACTCTTGTATTCGGCGCTAAAACGCCAATATGATAGGTAAGAGCCTACATTATTAATTAAAGAGGTTTTGTTGTGACGAAAACGGGTGGCAGAGAGTCCAAAAATACGCGCTATTGTTCATTCTGTGGCAAGAGTGAGCACGAAGTGCGCAAACTCATCGCAGGCCCGACCGTATTCATCTGCGATGAATGCGTGGTACTGTGCATGGACATTATCCGCGCCGCCGACAAAGGCGTGCTGGCCAAGGAAGGCGACGAAATCGCCAAGCCTGCCGACATCCGCAAGGTCCTCGACGATTACGTTATCGGTCAGGAACAGGCCAAGCGCGTGCTGTCAGTCGCCGTGCACAACCACTACAAGCGCGTTTCGCTGCTCGAAAAGAACTCCGACGTCGAACTCGCAAAATCCAACATCCTCATCATCGGCCCCACCGGTTCGGGCAAGACGCTGCTGGCACAAACGCTGGCCCGCATCCTCGACGTGCCCTTCACCATGGCCGACGCAACCACGCTTACCGAAGCCGGTTATGTGGGTGAAGACGTGGAAAACATCATCCTGCGCTTGTTGCAGGCGGCTGACTATAACGTTGAACGCGCCCAGCGCGGCATCGTCTATATTGACGAAGTGGATAAAATCTCGCGCAAGTCTGACAACCCCTCCATCACCCGCGACGTATCGGGCGAAGGCGTGCAGCAGGCATTGCTCAAAATCATGGAAGGCACGGTCGCATCCGTTCCCCCGCAAGGTGGCCGCAAACATCCGCAGCAGGAATTCCTGCAGGTGGATACCGCCAACATCCTGTTCATCGTGGGTGGCGCATTCTCCGGCCTCGAAAAAATCATCGCCGCGCGCGGACGGGGCACGGCTATCGGCTTTGGCGCCGACGTGCGCTCCGAAGAAAATGCCCGCGTAGGCACGCTCTTCGCTCGCGTGGAGCCTGAAGATTTGCTGAAGTTCGGCCTCATCCCCGAATTCGTTGGCCGCTTGCCCATCATCGCAACGCTCACCGATCTCGACGAACCCGCCCTGATCTCCATCTTGACGGAGCCGAAAAACGCACTCGTAAAGCAGTATTCCAAACTCTTCGAAATGGAAGGCGTGCGCCTGCGCTTCTCCGACGATGCGCTCAAAGCTATTGCGAACAAGGCCATCAAGCGCAAGACCGGCGCACGCGGCCTGCGCGCAATTCTCGAACAGCATCTGCTGGACCTGATGTACGAACTGCCGAGCATGCAGAATGTTGAAGAAGTGATCATCAACGCCGATGTGATTGACAACAATGCAGCGCCCGTAATCGTAAGCACCACGGATGCAAAACGCGATACGAAAAAGCCGCACTAAGCTTTTTCAGCGCATAACAAAAACACAAATCGCCCGCATAATATGCGGGCGATTTGTCGTTTAAAGCGCAATTCTCCCGCGTTTTTGATTCTGCAATCTAAAAATTTTCACCGCCCGAAAACGAGGATGAATGCACCCCTCAGGGCAAAAATCATACCGCTATGAATGCGTTTTTTACTGCGCCTTTTCAGCAGCTTCAAGACGCGCGTTTTTCAGCATTAATCTTTTGCAGCACCCGCAAACCCGCCCTGAGCGCGGGCTTCCAAGCGATTTTTTTGAGGGGGGGTAAAAAGAAATGCTGTTTACATTTGCTTTTTTCCATGCTTGATTTTGCCCCGTAGCTTGCAGTTGTAAGCGTGATTGGAGGCTTCTCTAGCCATGTAATGTAAGCGTTAATCGAAGCAACGAGGGAGTTAAAATAATGAACAAGAATGAACTGATTGCAGAAGTAGCAGACAAAACCGACCTGACCAAAGCAAAGGCAGCTGAAACCATTGACGCATTCATCGCCGTAGTTTCCAAAGCCCTTTCCAAAGGTGACGAAATCCGCCTGGTAGGCTTCGGCACGTTCGCCGTTGTACACCGCAAGGCAACCGAAGGCCGCAACCCGCGCACCGGCGCTGTTATCAAAATTTCTGCTTCCAACAAGCCGAAATTCAAGCCCGGCAAGGCTCTCTCGGAAATGGTCAACAAGACCCCCAAGAAGAAAGCCGCTTAATCGTAAGATTAAGTTCCTTTCCAAAGGAATAAAAAACGCCCGGAGCAATCCGGGCGTTTTTTCTTTTAAAACGCGAGCCGGGCAGGGGCCGCAAACCCCAGTATTTCTGCGCACTTCCCGAAATTATCGCGCTTATCGCAAAAAAAACACTTTACCACCTTGCAATGCGTGGAAAAACCGGGTAAAACCCCTCCACTGTTTTGGGATTGTAAGGGCGATTAGCTCAGTTGGTAGAGCATCTCGTTTACACCGAGAGGGTCGGCGGTTCGAGCCCGTCAT
>JAYULW010000024.1:0-6076 GCA_043763155.1 Alphaproteobacteria bacterium
TGCTGAAATCGCTCAACAAAAAAACCGCGATCATCATTTCGCACCGTCAACTGGATGCGCTGAAGCCCAATAAGGGGCGTATTCGTAATTTCAATAGGCATTTCAGGAGTATGCAAGGCGGGGTGAATAGCACTAAGTTTACTCCCCCCGGCCCCCAGATTCAAGTATAACCCACCCCTAAAAAAACCATAAAAAAAGCCCATAAATGGGTTGACAGCAGCCCCCCTCGCCAGTACAAAAGCGCCTCACCTGAAAAGAATTATTTATTACGGGGTTACGTTATGAAAGTGTTGAGCTCTTTGAAATCCGCCAAGAAACGCGATAAGGATTGCCGCGTTGTACGCCGCAAAGGCCGTATCTACGTTATCAACAAAAAGAACCCCCGCTTCAAAGCTCGCCAGGGCTAATACCCTCGCTTTAAGTTAAGCAAAACAAACCGCTTCCCTTAAAAGAAGCGGTTTTTTGCGTTTAAACTATTTCCCTAAGGTTATTTCACTGGCTCCACGTAATCGGCCATCACCTTCTTGCTGCCAGCCTTCTCGAAATCAATCTCCAGATGGTTACCATTCACCGAGCGAATGCGCCCATACCCGAACTTGATATGGAACACCCGCTTGCCCACGCCCAGCAGCGACTCATCCTTTTTCGGGGCCGCATTGCCCAGAATCGCCGCCACCTCATCGCGCCAGCTTGCGCCCGTGGTCTTCGGCGCGCCATACATGCCGCCCGATAATTTCTCGATGTTTTCCGGCGGCAACTCCCCGATAAAGCGCGAAGGAATACTGCTCTGCCACTGGTTATAAATTCGCCGGTTCGCCGCATGGCTGATAAACAACCGCTTCCTCGCGCGCGTAATGCCCACATACGCAAGGCGGCGCTCTTCTTCCAGCCCCTTAGTACCGCTTTCATCCATCGCGCGCTGGTGCGGAAACACGCCCTCTTCCCACCCCGGCAAAAACACCACGTCGAATTCCAGACCCTTAGCCGCATGCAGCGTCATCAGGCTCACCATATCGTTGCCTTCATTCTCCTTGGTCACTTCCGTAACAAGGCTCACATGCTCAAGGAACGCGGCCAGACTCTCGAAATCACCCATGGCGCGTGAAAGTTCCTTTAAGTTTTCAAGGCGGCCCGCAGCTTCCGGCGATTTTTCCTGCACCCACATCTGGCGGTAGCCGCTTTCATCCAGCACCAGCTCCACAATCTCGCCCAGCGGCAATTCGCCAAGCTGTGCGCGCCAGCGCGCGCAATTCAGAATAAACGCATCCAGCGCAAGCGCCAGCTTGCCCTTGATGTCGCCGCTTTTCAGCAAATGGATGGTGGCATTATACAGCGACGTGTTCAGCATCCGCGCCGTGGTGTGCAATTGCTGCATGGTAGCTTGGCCAATACCGCGCTTAGGCGTATTGATAATCCGCTCAAACGCCAGATCGTCCTGCGGCACGGCAAGGATGCGCAAATACGCAATCGCATCGCGGATTTCCGCCCGCTCATAAAACCGCAAGCCCCCAATCACCCGGTACGGAACCCCAAGCGTCAAAAACCGCTCTTCAAACGCGCGCGTCTGAAACCCCGCCCGCACAAGGATCGCCATCTGCGAAAGCGACATGCTTTTATGTTGCAGGTTCTCAACCTCTTCACCCACAAACCGCGCTTCCTCGCCCTCGTCCCACAGCGACTTCACGCAAATCTTCTCGCCCTCGGTCACCGGCGTCCACAGCGTCTTTCCAAGGCGGCCCTTATTGTTCGCAATCACCGCACTCGCCGCCGCAAGGATATGCGGCGTAGAACGGTAATTGCACTCCAGCTTCACAATCCGCGCATTAGGGTAGTCGCGCTCAAACCGCAGGATGTTGCCCACCTCCGCCCCGCGCCAGCTGTAAATGGACTGGTCGTCGTCGCCCACGCAGCAAATATTTTTATGGAAGCTCGCAAGCAACCGCAGCCACAAATACTGTGCAACGTTGGTATCCTGATACTCATCCACAAGGATATATTTGAACCGCTTCGCATATTCCGCCAGCACCTCTTCGTGCTTCATAAAAAGCGTCAGCATATGCAAAATCAGATCACCGAAATCGGTAGCATTCAACTGCCGCAGGCGGTCCTGATATAACTTGTATACCCTCCCCGCATAACCTCCGGCTTGCTCTTTGTCATTCTGGTTCGTCACCCGCTCCGGCGTAAGCCCCTGGTCTTTCCATGTCTGGATAATGGACAAAAACAACTTCGGCGGGTTCGCCTTCTCATCAATTTTCTGATCCGCCAGAATCGCCTTCAGCAGGCGTATCTGGTCGTCCGTATCCAGAATCGTGAAGCTCGACGTAAGCCCCAGCAGCTCAGCATGGCGGCGTATAATACGCGCACCAATCGAGTGGAACGTGCCCATCCACAGCGCTTGGCTTGACCCCATCATATGCGAAACGCGCTCCGACATTTCACGGGCCGCTTTATTGGTAAAGGTCACCGCCAGAATTTCGCCCGGCCATGCCAGCTTCTGCTGCAAAATATGCGCAATGCGCGTGGTCAGCACCCGCGTCTTTCCCGTGCCTGCGCCCGCCAGCACCAACAGCGGGCCGTCAGTCGCCTCAACGGAGGCGCGCTGCTCTTCGTTCAGCGTATCCAGCAAGCTATTTTCAGTCGAAACCGCAGTATCTGTCACGGCAGCTGTAACCAGATCGGAAAGATATGCTGCGTTTGCAGCATATGCAGGATCATGAAGCATGGCAGCGGCACGAAAAACACCAGCGCGTCGCCAATGGTCTTAAGCACGAATTCCGGCTTCGATTCCACCACTTCCGGCACCTGCCATTTCGACATATCCGGCTCCCAGCGCGGCACTTCGCGCTTATAAGCTTCATATTCCTCGCCAAATTTATGGCTCAGGAACGCCTCTTCTTTTTTCACCACCTGCGGGTAATACAGCGCAAACGCCGCCACCAGCAAAATCACCACGCTAAACATGCCCGATTGCAACCCGCAGCCCACAAGCGCAATGAACGAAAACACATATAAAGGATTCCGCACCACCGAAAACGGCCCGTTGCGCACAATCCCGTCATTCTTGCGCCCGCCGATGAAAACCGAGCAATACACCCGCCCAAACGCCCCAACCAGCACCATAGCATAGCCAATCCACACCATCGCCTGATACCAAAACGAGCGGTATCCGATCATCGGTTTGCAAAACAGCACAAGCGCCACCACAATAATGGCGAAAATACGGCTATGAGTCTGGCGGGCTTTCAGCAGCTTAGGTATGGCGGTCATGATGCATCCCGATTGGCGGTTATACCCCAGTTATAGTCGGATTGCCCGAATCGTAAAGCAGCGATTTCCTGTGAAGTTTCTTTTGCAATTATGCGCAGAAACCCTATAAATTTTCTCCTCAATCCTCAATAGCTGAGTAGTCATGACCGCCATCACCCGTTTCGCTCCCTCGCCCACCGGCTTCCTCCATATCGGCGGCGCGCGCACCGCGCTTTTTAATTGGCTGTTCGCCAAACACACCGGCGGCAAATTCCTGCTGCGCATCGAAGACACCGACCGCGAACGCTCCACCCAACCCGCTGTTGATGCAATTCTCGACGGCATGAAATGGCTCGGCCTCGACTGGGACGGCGATACCTTCTTCCAGTTCGCCCGCGCGCCCCGCCACGCCGAAGTGGCAAACGAACTCATCGCCAAAGGCCAAGCCTACCGCTGCTACTGCACCGCCGAAGAACTCACCGCCATGCGCGAAGCCGCCCAAAAAGAAGGCAAAGGCTTCCGCTACGATGGCCGCTGGCGCGACCGCCCGGAATCCGAAGCGCCTGCGGGCGTAAAGCCCACCATCCGCATCAAAGCCCCGCTGGATGGTGCAATCACCGTGCAGGACAAAGTGCAGGGCGAAGTAACCGTGGAGTGCAAACAGCTCGACGACATGGTGCTGCTCCGCTCCGACGGAACCCCCACCTACATGCTGGCCGTAGTGGTAGACGACCACGACATGGGCGTAACCCAGGTCATCCGCGGCGACGACCACCTCACCAACACCTTCCGCCAGCTCATGATCTACAACGCCATGGGCTGGAAAGCCCCCGACTTCGCGCACATCCCCCTGATTCACGGCGCAGACGGCGCAAAACTCTCCAAGCGCCACGGCGCGCAAGCCGTGGGCGACTACCGCGACATGGGCTACCTGCCCGAAGCCGTGCGTAATTATTTATTGCGCCTCGGCTGGTCGCACGGCGACGAAGAAATCATCAGCACCGAACAAGCCATCGAATGGTTCAACCTCGAAGCCTGCGGCAAATCCCCCAGCCGTTTCGACTTCACCAAGCTCGAAAACCTGAACGGCCACTACATGCGCGAAGCCGACGACGCCCGCCTGACTGATTTGGTGCTGCCCAAAATTCCAAACACCACGCCAGAAAACAAAGACCGCATCCTGCGCGGCATGAACGGCCTGAAGCAACGCGCAAAAAACATCAATGAATTGGCGGAAAACGCAGCCTTTTACGCAACCGCAAGGCCCCTTGAACTCGACGCCAAAGCCACCGATATTATAGCCAAGGGCGGGCGCGACATCATCACCGCGCTCCTCCCCCAGTTTGAAACACTTTCTGACTGGACGCACACCGCAATCGAGCAAGTCTGCCGCACCCATTCCGAGGCCACCGGCCAGAAGCTGGGCAACATCGCCCAGCCCCTGCGCGCCGCCCTTTCCGGCAAGACAATCTCCCCCGGCGTGTTCGAAGTGATGGAAATACTTGGAAAAAATGAATCGCTTGGCCGCCTGCAAGACGTGTGCTAAGATAACCTCCCTTTAAGATATGGAATGCTATGGCTATTTTACCGATCATCATCGCTCCTGACGAGCGCCTCAAAACCAAATCCCTCCCCGTGGAAAAAATCACGGATGAATTGCGCGAACTCGCGAGCCATTTATTCGACACCATGTACTTCGAAAAAGGCATCGGCCTCGCAGCTGTGCAGGTCGGCGTGCATCAGCGCATCGTTGTCGTTGACGTAGACTGGCGCGACGAAGACGGCAAACCCGGCAAGCAATACGTACTGATCAATCCCGAAATCGTGGAAAACTCGCCCGAAACCAACGTCTACAAAGAAGGCTGCCTGTCGCTGCCCGAACAATTCGCCGACGTTACCCGCCCCACCGGCATCCGCGTGCGCTACATGGACCTGAACGGCCAGCAGCAGGAAGAATCGTTCGACGGCTTGCTCGCCACCTGCATCCAGCACGAAATAGACCATCTGAACGGCATCATTTTCGTGGACCACGCATCGTCCGTGAAGCGCGACATGATCCTGCGCAAGCTCACCAAGCTCAAAAAGCAGGGCTATTTCGACGCGCACGACCACAATAATTGCGGCCATGACCACAGCCACGACGACCATGACCATGGCCACGACCACGGCCATGTCCACGGCGAAAACTGCAATCACTAGGCACATGTCCACCGCGCTCGCAGAAGATAATACGCAGGATAAAGCCAAGGATAAGGATTGGGATACGTATTACCAGCGTACCCTCGACATTCCCACGCCCTTGCGCGTAAAACCCTTCCTCGACAAGATACCCCAAGGCGGTACAGTGCTGGACTTCGGCTGCGGCTCCGGCCGCTTCGCCGCCGCCTTTCACCGCGACCGCCCGGATTTGTCGCTGCATGTGCTGGACATCAACCTCGCCAAAGCCCCGCTGCTGCAAAACGCCGACTGGGTCCATAAGCAATTCCCCATCGCGTTTGCCGAATTTAAAGAGCAAAACGCCTATGACGGTATCTTCGCATGGGCGTCCTTATTCTTTGAAGAAAACACCCGCCACCAGCCCATGTTCAACAGCCTTGCCGCCGCTATGAAACCCGGCGCAACGCTTGCCTTCACCTTTGTCGAATCCGGCTACGAAAAAGAAGGCTTCCCCTTCCATGGCCGCAAATACGAAGAGCTGGAAAACCTGATCAAAGCCGCTGGCCTCACCACCCAGACCCTGGAATACCGCAACGATATTGCGTATGGCAAAACCAAGGAAATCATTCCCACCTTCATCATCCATGCCCAAAAAATATAAACTCATTTT
>JAYULW010000025.1:0-11929 GCA_043763155.1 Alphaproteobacteria bacterium
AGCAGGCGCAAACGCCATGGAACGGCCAGTACGATCCGCTTATCTATTCGCAGTGCCTGGACGCTCATGGCTGCTAGACGTCCTATCGCTCTCTGGCAGGGCATGAGCCTCTGCTAAACCGTTTCCATACCTATCAACGCACCATCGGATTGCTTGGCGGTTCGTTCAATCCCGCGCATGGCGGGCATCTGCATATCACGTTGCATGCGCTTACCAGGCTCGGCTTCGACGAAGTCTGGTGGCTAGTGTCCCCGCGCAATCCACTCAAGCGCGTCGAGACACTAGCCGATTACGAGATGCGGCTGGCATCGGCGCGCTCGGTCGCTGCAGCATTTCCGCGCGTGCGGGTGCTGGACATCGAACGCGAGGTGGGCACGCGTTATACGTATGAAATCGTAAGCCTCCTGCAGGCGAAATATCCCAATACCAGCTTCGTGTGGATGATGGGGGCGGATAACCTGGCCCAGTTTCACCGGTGGAAAAGGTGGCAGCAGGTGTTTGCCCGGATACCCGTGGTGGTGTTTGACAGGGCGCCTTATTCGCACCGTTCCCTGCGCAGCAAGGCGGCATTGCGGGCGCGGCGATTTTTGTTGAAAAGCATGGATATAGGGGGTGAGTGGGGGGTGCCTACACTAGCCTATGTGCATTTGCGCCGAAACCCGCTGTCTTCCACGTTTATTCGAAAAAAACTTGGAACAGGTGCTTTTTTAGGGCATAATGAAGCTGCAGGCCAAGATTAACACTGCATTTAAGGAGAAACGGCCATACCTACCAAATCGTTATTTCCTAAACTGTCCCTTGCGCAGCTTGAACGCATTATCCTCACCTCCCTAGACGATCATAAAGCCGATCAGGTGGTTTCCATCAATGTGGAAGGCAAGTCCGATTTTGCCGATCGCATGGTGATTGCCAGCGGTACTTCGGGCCGCCATGTCAGCTCGCTCGCCGAATATGTGGTGCAGGCGCTGAAGCAGTCCGGCTTTGATAATGTTCCGGTGGAAGGTAAGGAAACTGCTGAATGGGTGTTGGTGGATGCGGGCAATATCATTGTCCATATCTTCAAGCCCGAAGCGCGCAGCTATTACAACCTGGAAAAAATGTGGTCGGTGTCGGTTCCTAAGTCGGAAGCGGCCTTCTAACATTTGTTTCTTCGGACAGTTAGTCCACAGGGCGCAAGCGCCCCGCCTCCCTTTTTATGTCTATGGTAACGGTACCTGGCTCCACGCGTAATTCACGCGGCGGCGCATATCCTGTTTTTCCGCATGGGATTTTTCGGCTTTGGCGAATTGCGCATAACAGCCGTCTTTGCTGGCGCAGTCGCCGGGGTTTACGCCTTGGGCGCGGATGATGCTTTCCAGCGCGCGGGTGGTTGCGGCGTAGGGCTTGGCGCTCTCATATGATTCGCTGCGGCTGGTGAGGAGGTGGTGCTGGTACAGGTTTTTGCGGTTGTGATGGTTGGTTGCGGGGTAGTCTAAGATGCCTGCGCCGTTGCTGGCGCGCATGGTGAGGTCTACGCCTTGCATGGAGGCCAGGTAGGTCATGCTTTCGGCGTTTTGGGGTGCGGAGGCAAGGGCGCGGGCCAGCAGCGTATCTTCGAGATGGGTTGCGGTTTCGCGCATGGTGCTGGCGGGGAAGTGGCCCGCTATGGTTTTAAGCATGCGGGGATTGTGGCAGAGCCGCTTCATAACGCTGGTGTTGCGGTCGTTAGGGGCCATGAGGTCCTGTGCCTTGAGGTTTTGGTTTTCGATGCCGTAGCGTAGCAAGGTTTCCAGATGGCCGGGGTTGTCGCCGTTTGCGGCGTAATGCAGTTCGGTGCGTATGTCGGGGATGGCGGTTTTGTGGGGCGGGGGCAGGTGTTTGTCGAGCAGGGCGCTGGCGGTGGTGATGTGTTCGGCGCGAGGCCCCTGGCGCGTGGTAAGCTCGTGGATATATTCATGCTGGAGGTCGCGGATCTGGCGGGTGATTTCTTCCGGGGTTTTTTGCTCGCCGTTATGCTTCCACGGATCGTTGATGGTGTGGCAGCGCCCGATGATGTTTTGGTTGCTGAGGGCAAAGGCGCGTTCCTGGTTGCGCTCGAAAAGTTCGGCGTGGATTTTGGGGTCGAACCATTTGCCCTTTTTGGCGGCTTCGGTGATTTCCTTGTATTCGTCCATTTTGTGCCAGTCGGTGGACTGGTTTGGTTTTTCGAAGCAGTGGTAATCCATTTCGCCGGGGTCAATGAGCTTGGTGCGGCCGCCGAAGCTTTTATTGTTCTGCGCGGAGCCGAAATCGGACTGGCCGGTGCCTTTGAACATGGGCTGGCGGTTTTCGCCGGTGACGCCTTGCCATTTCAGGCGGTAGGCGTTGATGTCGGCGCGAAGCTGGCCCACGTCTTTGCCGCGCGCGCCGATTTCGATATAGAGCGAGCTGCCGTCGGGGTTGGCGTTGGGCACGGAGAATTCCATAAAGTTCTGCATCACATTCGTGCCCTGGGGGCGGTTGGAGCCGAGGATTTTACCGTCGTCGTGGTTATAGCTGCGGCCATTGCTGGTAAAGCGCACCACTATGTTCATATCGGGAACGGCGTATACGATGGCGTCTACGCCGCCGGCATGGTGGGCGGTGCCGGGGCCGGAGTAGTTTTCGTTCCAGAGGCCATCGAGTTTGGTGATGCCGAGGGTTTTTAAATCTTCGATGGCCCAGCGGATGGTTTGCGCGTTGCGGGGGTCGTCGTTCAGCACGCGCCAACGCGCCTTGCACTCGCCGTTATAATGCGGCAGGGCAAGCTGGCGGAAGAGGGTTTCATCGGCTTCAGACATTGATTTCCCGTATGGTTTTCCTATGCTCTATCTTAGCGGAATTGCGTTAATATTTTTGTGAAGACTTGGCGAAAATGCGCTAGCGCCCGCCTAGGGCTGGTAGGGGGAAAAGTATGGGAATCAACCCCTTGAGGGAAGAGGCTTTGGGCGATGTGGCATTTTTCTGGTCAAAGGCTTTTACGTGTGCTATCTGCCATGAGTGTTTTTTACATAAGCCTTCAAAAACAGTGGGCTTCCCGGCGACCGATAATTGATGCTTGACGTTTTTAGTTCGGTGTCTATTGTCACCCGGCTTTCAATGAAGTATCGAACGTAACGGTACAATATAAATACTAGGCATAACTAATTAAGGATGGACAACATGAGTGATATTGCTGAACGCGTGAAGAAGATCGTGGTTGAACATCTCGGTGTTGACGAAGCCAAAGCGGTTCCCGAAGCGAGCTTCATTGACGATCTGGGCGCAGACAGCCTCGACACTGTTGAGCTGGTTATGGCATTCGAAGAAGAATTCTCGATCGAAATTCCTGATGATGCCGCAGAAAAAATCCTGACGCTGCAGGACGCCATCAGCTACATCCAGCAGCACGCCAAAGCTGCTTAATTTTTCCTACCCCCAAAGTTGGCCATTCACATGAGACGTGTCGTTGTTACCGGTTTAGGCCTTGTAACGCCTCTGGGCTGTGGTGTTGAAACCACGTGGGATAATATTCTCGCTTCGCGCTCCGGCTTGTCGAACATCACCTTGTGTGATGTGTCCGACATGCCGGCGCGCGTTGCCGGAGAAGTGAAGCGCGGGACAAACCCCGGCGAATTCAACGTAGACGACTGGGTTGCACCCAAAGAACAAAAGAAGATGGATAATTTTATCCATTTCGCGATGGCCGCGGCAACGCAGGCTGTGCAGGATTCCGGCTGGACCCCTGAGAGCGAAGAAGACAAGCAGCGCACCGGCGTGATGATCGGTTCGGGCATTGGCGGCTTGCACGCCATCGAAGAAACCGTGCTGATGATGAAGGAAAAAGGGCCCAAGCGCGTGAGCCCGTTCTTTATTCCGGCGTGCCTTATCAACCTGGCTTCGGGTCAGGTTTCCATTAAATTCGGCTTTAAAGGCCCTAACCACTCGGTGGTTACCGCTTGCTCCACGGGCGCACACGCCATTGGCGATGCGTCGCGCCTGATTTCCTACGGGGATGCAGACGTGATGGTGGCGGGTGGCGCAGAAGCAACGATTTGCCGCATCGGCATGGCAGGGTTTGCCGCCGCGCGCGCACTTTCCACCAGCTATAACGATACGCCCGAAGAAGCGTCCCGCCCATGGGACAAGGGCCGTGACGGCTTTGTAATGGGTGAAGGCGCAGGTGTAGTGGTGCTGGAAGAATACGAGCACGCGAAAGCACGCGGCGCGAAGATTTACGCGGAAGTTGCGGGCTACGGCCTGTCGGGTGATGCGTATCACATCACCGCTCCATCGCCGGAAGGTGATGGTGGTTTCCGCGCAATGCAGATGGCGCTGAAGAACGCGAAGCTGAATATTGAGGACGTGGATTATGTGAACGCGCATGGCACTTCGACGCCGCTGGGCGATGAAATTGAACTCGGTGCGGTGAAGCGTTTGTTTGGCGCGCATGCGTATAAGCTTTCCATGTCGTCCACCAAGTCGGCCATCGGGCATTTGCTGGGTGCTGCGGGTGCGGTGGAGGCGATTTTCTCGGTGCTTTCCATCCGCGACCAGATAGCGCCGCCTACGTTGAACCTGCGTGATCCTTCGGATGGCTGCGATATTGACCTCGTGCCGCTGGTGGCCAAGAAGCGCAAGATTGATGTGGCGCTTTCCAACTCTTTCGGGTTTGGCGGCACGAACGCATCTGTTGTGTTCAAGAAGGTTTAGCGCTTGCCGCTTCGGCACGACGCAGACTATTTTCAAGCCATCATTGATAGTTTCCGGCATTGGACGGGGCGCGAGCTGCTGGCCGCCGGGCAAGAGCTTTACACGGCGCCGTTTGTTGTTGTGTCGCACGGCATGCAGGCCGACCCCATTTTTTGTTATGCGAACCTGACCGCCCAGACATTATGGGGCATGGGCTGGGATGTTTTTTGTGCGTTGCCTTCGCGGCTTTCGGCGGAAGCGGATGCGAGGGAGGAGCGCGAAAGGCTTTTGCAGCGTGCTGCGGCGCATGGGTTTGTGGATGATTATGCGGGCGTGCGCGTGACTGCCGATGGAAGGCGCTTTCGTATCACGGATTGTATATTGTGGAATGTGCTGAATAAAACACATGACAAAATCGGACAGGCCGCTACGTTCTGTACTTGGGAGTGGTTATCATGAGTCTGATGCGCAAGATTTTTTATACGCTGGTGACAGTGGTGGGGCTGGGTGCGGTGAGTACGGCCTGCCTTGGGTTTTGGGCGTGGGATTATTTTTATGCGCCGGGGCCGCTGAAAGCACCCGTTACGGTTATTTTTGCGCGGGGCACAGGTGCTAGCGGTATTGCAGCACAGCTTGCAGGTGCGCAGGCGATTGACCAGCCGCTGCTGTTTCGCGGCATTGCCATGGGGCTGGGGATCGGGCGCAGCTTTAAGGCGGGGGAATACCAGGTTGAGGCGGGGCAAAGCCCGCAGGCCATCATGCAGATGCTGGCTGAGGGCAAGGTGGTGGTGCATAAGATTACCGTGGCTGAGGGCTTGTCGGTGCGCGATGTGGTGAAGCTGATGACCGCTGAGCCGCTGCTTTCAGGCGAGATGCCCAAAACCATTGCGGAAGGAAGCTTGCTGCCGCAGACCTATCATTTTGAGCGCGGAGAGAAGCGCGAAGACGTGGTCAAGCGCATGCAGGACGGCATGAAGAAGACGCTTGCGGATTTATGGGCGAAGCATAAGCAGGGGATTATGGTTACGACGCCGGAAGAGGCGCTGACGCTTGCGAGCATTGTGGAGAAGGAAACAGGCGTGAAGGAAGAGCGCGGGCATGTGGCCAGCGTGTTCATGAACCGACTGCGCATTGGCATGAAGCTGCAAAGCGACCCTACGGTAGCCTATGGGGTGGAACAAGCGCTGGGCGGCCCGCTGGGGCGGCCACTGACCACCGAAGATTTGCGCACGCCTACGCCTTATAACACTTACATGATCGCGGCATTGCCGCCGGGACCGATTGCCAATCCCGGCGAGGCCTCGCTGATGGCAGTGATGAACCCGCCGGACACGGACGATTTGTATTTCGTGGCCACCGGCAAGGGCGGGCATTTTTTTGCGACTTCGCTGGAAGAGCATAACCGCAATGTGGCGGCGTATCGTCGCGGGCGGTAATTAGCGGTTTACGCCAAAGCCAGAGCCAGAATCGCGGTCGTCGCGGTAGCGCTTTACCTGACGGTGCAGGGGCGGCAGGCTTTGGACATGGTAGCGCTCCACCTCTGCGATGATGCGGTGCATGTGTTTGGCTTCGCCTGCGGGCATGGCAGTGGCGATGCTTTTTAGCTCCGGGATGATTTCATGTTCTTCGATCAGCATGGCGGCGGCGGTGCCGGAGCGGCTGGCGATGTTTTCGCAGAGGTGCTTATTGTGCTTCTGGGAATATTCGTAGGAAAAATCATATAGTCCGGCAATGGCGCCTGCAGCGTCTTGCGGGTTGCGCACCACAATGCCGCAGTTTGGGGCTTTGCGCCGCTCGATGGCCCAGCGCAGGGCTTGTAAATGCGGGTCGAGATTGCCGCCGCTGTTGGCGTAGATGTAATTATAGGCGTCGCAGAATTCCTGCTGGCGGGCGGTGAAGGCGGCGGCGATTTTGCCGGTGTTCATGGCGAGGCCGAAATCGGCGGCGGTCTGGCGCTTGTAGTCGGGGTTTGCCCGTATGGCCTTGTCTATGGTGGAGGTGAGTTTCAGCAGGTTGATGTAGGAGGTTTTCAGCACGCCCACGCTTTCGCGCAGCATGTCCTGCTCCACGGTGCTGCGGGTGAGGTGGGCGCGGGCTTCGGCGCCTATCATGAAGGCGTTATAGACGATGTTTTCGCCTTCGATTTCCAGCGGCTTTTTATTTTTGTCGAGCGCGATTGAGACTTTGTTGATGCCTTTGAGCTTCAGCACTTCGCGGGTGTCGAACATGTCGCCGGATAAATTCCAGCCCGCGATGAGGGGCTTCATGGCGGGGGCGAAGACGGCGCTGACGCGCCCGCCGAGCGCGCGCATGTTGCTGTGCATGGTTTCCATGACTTCGCCCATGCCGTCGAAGCCGTTTGGCCCAGGCTGGGCTACATCTTCGGCGAAGGCGTGTTTGTCGGTGTTTTTGCCGAAGGAGGGCAGGCGCTCCAGCGGTGGGCCCATGGCGGCGACCACAAAACCGGGCGCGACGCTGGTGGCGTTGAAATTCTTGTGCAGGGCGGCGTCGTAGGTGTTGCGCAGGGACTCAAGGAGGTTGCCGATGGTTTCGGGTTTGTCCAGCTCCAGCACGGATGCAACCTGCTGCTGGGTGAGCCATGTTGGGGTGGAGCGCAGGGTGAACATGGCGTGTTATGCGATGCTGTTTTCGCGGGAGGATTCTTCGCGGCGGGCGGTGACGCTCTGGGCGTGGGATGCGGCTTGCGGCTGGGTCTTCAGGCGCTCTTCTAGAATTTTGAGGTCGCTCAGGATGGCTTCTTCTTTTTTGGCTTCTTTTTCGATCTGGGCGGGGTCAATGGCGTCGCGCAGTTCGGTGCTGAGATTCTTGATGCCGATCTGCTTGCCTTCGGCTTTTTTCCAGTGGTGGAACAGGCCCCAGATGCCGCCCACTTCCGCGCCTGCAACCATGCCGGACATGCGGTCCACTTTGTCGCTGCCGAACTTCATGGCGGCGAGTTTGCTGAGCTTGATGTTGCGCGGCTCCATGGCGCGGCCCGTGAGCGCGCCCGCGATGCCACCAAGGATGGTGACGCCGATGATCAGGATGTAGTTTTTGATGAAGGGGGCGGGCTTAACGTTCTGGCTTTCGCGCTCTTCGAGCGGCACGAAATGCGCCTTGTAGGTCGTGTCGTCTTTTGGCTTATCTGGCGTAATGGCCATGATTTTTCTAGCTGCGGATGTTTTCGGATGCGGCGCTTTGTTCGCGCCGGGCGAGTATTTTTTCGGCGTTGCCGCCGGTGCGCTCCAGCATGTCCTTGATCACGGCGCTTTGCTTGTCGAGCGTGTCTTCAAACTGGGTGCGTTTTTCCATGAGCTTGGCTACGTCTTTATTGATTTCCTGCACGTTCAGCTGTTCGCGCTCGACCTTAACCCAGTGTTCGTAAAGCGAGGCCACGCCGCCGATGATGGAGCCTACGATCGTGCCGCCGATGACAAGCACGCTTTTGGCGCCGCCCATGGCTTTGACGATGTTGTTTTTGGCCATGCTGGTGGCGAGGCCGGTTTTGGCGAGGCCCCAGCCTGCCGCGCCGCCCGCTGCCATGCCGCCGAACTGGAAGCCCAGTGTGCGCGCCTGTTGCTTGGTGAAATTGCCGACGGACAATTCTTTTTCGATTTCGTCGGGAGTTTTGGTAGGGGCTTGGTCAACCATGGCGCTGCCGTTTGCTGGAGTTTTGCATCCCTCCAGTATGCCAAAACGGCGCGATTTCTCAACGCGGGAAAGATGAAGCTTTTATGACGGGTATGGATTAGTTAAGTATTTGAAAAATATACTTAAGCTCCGGCGGCTTTGCAGGTATTATCGAGCAGGCAGGCGATGGTCATGGGGCCGACACCGCCGGGGACGGGGGTGATGGCCGATGCGATGCCCTTGCAGGATGCGGTGTCTACGTCGCCTACCAGCTTGGTTTTGCCGTCTGGCATGGTGAGGCGGTTGATGCCTACGTCAATGACGACGGCGCCTTGTTTGAGCCATTCGCCTTTGACCATTTCGGCACGTCCTACGGCGGCGACCACGATGTCGGCGGTTTTCAGCAGCGCGGGCAGGTCTTTGGTTTTGGAGTGGGCGATGGTGACGGTGCAGCTTTCTTTCAGCAGCAGCGCGGCCATGGGTTTGCCCACGATGTTTGAGCGGCCGATGACGACCGCATGCATGCCAGCGAGGCGCGCGCCCAGCGTGTCGCGCAGCATCATGATGCAGCCCAGCGGGGTGCAGGGGACGAAGCTTTCTTGCCCGGTGGCCAGCAGGCCTGCGTTGATGACGTGGAAGCCGTCCACGTCTTTTTTCGGGTCAATGGCGTTGATGATGGTGTCTTCGTTGATGTGTTTGGGCAAGGGGAGTTGCACGAGGATGCCATGCACCAGCGGGTCGGCATTCATTTCGCGGACTTTGAGCAGGAGTTCTGCTTCGGTGGTGTTTTCGGCCATGGTGCATTCGAAGGAATTCATGCCTGCTTCGACGGTTTGTTTGGCTTTGTTGCGCACATACACTTCAGACGCAGGGTCGTGGCCTACCAGCACCACGGCGAGGCCGGGGGTGATGTTTTTTTCGGCCTTGAGCTTGGCAACTTTGCGGGCCACTTCGGCGCGGATGCGCTCGGCGAAGGCTTTGCCATCAATAATCATGGTGTCGGTCATGCTGCTTGCGGAACTCCCTTGGTGGTCGAATATTCAAAATGCAGCGCCTGGTCGGGATGCACTAATTTGTAGGCGGCATGTGCGGCTTGGGCAGCTTCTGCGAAGCCGGAGAGGATGAGTTTTAGCTTGTTTTCGTACGTTGCGATGTCGCCGATGGCGAAGATGCCGGGCGTGCTGGTTTGCATGGTGGAGGGGGTGACGGTGATGTGGTTATGTTCAAGGTTTAAGCCCCAATCGGCGATGGGGCCGAGTTCCATGGCGAGGCCGAAGAAGGGGAGGAGAATGTCGGCGTCGAGGGATTTTTCTTCGCCTTCAAGCGTTGCGACGACGACTTTGGAGAGTTGGCCGTTTTCGCCTTCGAGGCGTGCCAGTTGGTACGGAATCACCATTTCGATTTTGCCCGCAGCTGCCAGTTGCTCCAGTTTGGTGGCGGATTCGGGGGCGCAGCGGAATTTGGGGCGGCGGTGGATGACGTAGAGTTTTTCGGTGAGTTCGGAAAGGGAAATGGCCCAGTCCACGGCGCTGTCGCCGCCACCGGCGATGACGATTTTTTTGCCGCGGAAGGCTTCGCGTTTGTTGACCATGTAAAACACGCTTTTGCCTTCGTAGGCTTCCAGCCCATCCAGCGGCGGGCGGTTGGGGCCGAAGGCGCCGCACCCGGCCGCGATGATGATGGCGGTGCAGTCTATGGTGTTGCCGGAGGACAGCGTTACCGTATAGCCTTTGCCCTTGGGGGTGATGGCGTTTACTTGCTGGCCGAGATGGTAGGTGGGGCTAAAAGGTTCGGCTTGTTCTTGCAGTTTTTCGACGAGGTCGGCGGCTAGGATGGAGGGGTAGCCGGGGATGTCGTAAATGGGCTTTTCGGGGTACAAAGCCGCGCACTGGCCGCCGATGGCTTCAAGGGTGTCCACCACATGGGCGCGCATTTTGAGCATTCCTGCTTCGAAAACCGCGAAAAGCCCCACTGGGCCTGCACCTACGATGACTATATCTGTCTGAAAATTCTGCATAAAAATGGCTTTTTTGTTAAAAAGGTAAGGAAAAGGCAAGGTTTTTGTGCTATATTCGGGCGGTATCATAGAAGGTTTTTAAGGCCTCACAAGCTGATTTCACAGAAAGGGTTTTCCATGACGAATGCCGTGATTTGCGCCTATGGGCGCTCCCCCTTCACCCCGGCCAATAAAGGCGAGCTGGCAAAGACAAGGCCGGACGATATTCTGGCACAGGTGATTCAGGGGTTGCTGGGGCGGATTGCGCTGGAGCCGAAGGATATTGAAGATTTGCTGGTGGGATGTGCGTTTCCCGAAGGGGAGCAGGGCCTCAACATCGCACGTCTTGCGGGGTTGATGGCGGGGTTGCCGCTTACCGTGGCGGGTGCGACGGTGAACCGGTTTTGCGGGTCTTCCATGGAGGCCATTCACATGGCTGCGGGCAAGATTGCGTGTGGTGCGGGCGAGCTGTTTTTGTGCGGTGGTGTGGAGAGCATGACGCGGGTGCCGATGGGGGGATTTAACCCGTCGCCGAATCCGAATTTGTATGCGGCCATGCCGGGGGCGTATATGGCCATGGGGATGACGGCGGAGAATTTGTGCAAGCAGTTCGACATTGCGCGCAAAGACCAGGAGGCATTCACTTTGGAGAGCCATAAGAAGGCGGCGAAGGCTGATTTTTCCAAGGAAATTATTGCGATTAAAACGCGCGCTGGGGAGGTGAGCAAGGATGGGTGCATTCGTGCGGACAGCACCATGGAAGCGATGGCGGGGCTTGCTCCGGCATTCGATGTGAATGGCACGGTGACGGCGGCGACCTCTTCGCCGGTGACGGACGGTGCGGCGCTGACGGTTGTTGCCAGTGAGGAGTATGCGGTGCGCAATAAACTGCCGATGCTGGCGCGGATTAAAAGTTTTGCGGTGGCGGGGATTGCGCCGGAAATCATGGGTATGGGGCCGGTGGATGCCAGCCGCAAGGCGCTTGATAGGGCGGGCATTTCGATTGCTGACCTTGATGTGATTGAGCTGAACGAGGCGTTTGCGGTGCAGGCGTTGGCGGTGATTGGGGCGCTTGGTTTGCCGCTGGAAAAAATCAATCTGGATGGTGGGGCGCTGGCGCTGGGGCATCCGCTGGGGGCGAGTGGGGCGCGCATTACGGGCAAGGCTGCGAGCCTGCTTGCTGCGCGTGGCGGCAAGTACGCGCTGGCCACGCAATGCATCGGCGGTGGGCAGGGGATTGCTACTGTACTTGAAAAAATTTAAGGAGCTGGAATGAGCGATAAAGATATTTTTGACGAGAAGGCGCGGCAGCCGAATGATGTGCTGGCCAAGGCATTTGAAAATACGCGCGTGACCATGCAGGGGATGGAAGCGCCCATGGAGTGGAAGCATGATGTGAGCGGCAGGCTGGGGTCGCTGCGCGCGATGGCGATGGAATTTATGGATGCGCGCATGGAAGAAGATTTGCGCAACAAGGCGGGTGTGAGCAACCATAAGGATACGCCGGCGATTAACCGATTTAAAAAAATTCCCAAGCGCAAAGGCGGGTTTATTGACCCGCTGCACAGCGTTGAATTTCAAGTGAGTACGCAGCTGAGCGAGTTGGTGAGCGCGATACAGGATGCGCCGCTGGGA
>JAYULW010000026.1:0-1991 GCA_043763155.1 Alphaproteobacteria bacterium
TTATCTTCTCGCCATGACATTTCAGCGGCGTACATCGAGAGGTACGGGCCAGCGATGTGATGATGCGTACCGACCTCGGCACGGCGTAACCGCGAGAAGAAGCTTTCCGCCTGATTGGTGCAAGCTCCGTTGTCGCTGTAGCTCTGGCTGTGATTGATGCGCTTGGTCAGGAAGCTAGCGTTGAGGGCATCCCAGCCGGAGGCCTCGTCAGCGTGAATCGTGCTGCCTTTCAGCACCCGCTGGCGAATCATGGAAACCGAAGCGTCCTCCGTCTTGAAAACCTGCGTCAGGGTATTCGACCGTTTCGACATGGCCCTCGACGTGCCCGAAGTGGCAACGCTGGACATGCTGAACCAAAAAATAGGCGAAGACAGTGCAACGGTTGCCGCCCGAGTGGCAAGCGCCCGCAGCATGCAAAAAGACCGCTACAACAAGTTGGGCATGAACATTCGCATCAACGCCGAACTCTCCGGCGAAAAACTCCACACGCTGGTAACGCCAGACGACAAAGGCAAAAAACTGCTGGAGCAAGCCACCGAAAAACTAAAACTCTCCATGCGCGGCTACACCCGCGTACTGCGCGTAGCCCGCACCATCGCGGATTTAGAGCAAAGCGAACAGGTATCGGTAAACCATATAGGCGAAGCACTCTCATACCGCCAGATGCAACTGGGCAGAGTCACCGAAGACGCTTAAAGATGCGAGTATCCGCCCTCATCCGGGGTGACGTCGCGCCCATGCTCATCCTGCACCACCACCCCTTCGCCCACAATAATTTCGCCAATGGCCGTAATGGGAATGCGCAGGTTTTTAGAAAGCGCCGCTAAATCTTCCTGCGCCGAAGAAGGCGCGGTAAAGAGCAACTCATAATCATCGCCGCCCGAAAGCACCGAATGCCAGTATCCCGGAGTGGACGAAATCACCGTGGCCGCCGCCACCGAAAGCGGCAGGAGCTTACGGTGCAGCACAGCCCGCACGCCCGACACATCGCATAAATGCCCAAGATCCTGCACCAGCCCATCTGAAATATCCATGCAGGCATGTGCGATTCCCACCAGCGCTTGCCCAAGCGCCATGCGCGGTTGCGGCAATAAATACCGGTCCTTCAGCCATACCGTGTGGGCATTCGCCAGCGGAAGGCGCAATTGGTTTTGCAGCAGCGCAAGCCCTATGGCGCTATCGCCCAGCGTGCCCGTCACATACACCCTGTCGCCGGGCTTTGCCCCTTTGCGCAGCATGGCACGGCCGGATTTGATCAGGCCGAATGCCGTAATGGATGCGCAAAACGGACCTTCAATTTTAATCGTGTCGCCGCCAATCAAATGCAGCCCGAACATCTGCTGTTCTTCCAAAAGCCCCTTGGCGAATTCTTCTACCCATTCGTCCGTCGTGCCGTCGGGAAGCATCAGGCCCAGCATGTAGCAAAGCGGCTTGGCGCCCTTGGCCGCAAGGTCGGAAAGATTGGTGCGCATGAGTTTTTTTGCAATCAGGATCGCATCTTCATCGCCGATGAAATGCACGCCCTGGCTGATGGCGTCTTTGGTAACCACCAGCTCGTGGCCTTCAGGCACGCGAATCAGCGCCGCATCGTCGCGCAGGCCCAGGCTTCCTTCAAATTTGGCTGCAAGCGGGGCGAGGTGATTGGCAATCAGGTTAAATTCACGCATCGTCTAGTTCGCGTATTGGCGCACAAGTTTGGAAAGCGCCGCATGCACGAAATTCACCTCGGCATCGGCAAAGAAATGCCGTGAAAGCCGGGTATATTCGTCAATAATGATTTTCTGGTTCACTTCTTTATTGAAGAACAGCTCGAAAATGCCGCACTGAAGAATGGCAAGCAACAGCGGGCTCATGCGGTCGCGCTTCCATTCTGCGCTAAGCGTCGAATCCAGCCGCGCATCAATATCCACTCCGCGTTTTTCAATGCCGTCCAGAATGGTTTCCATCAGCTTGTAGTTCGGCTCCTGCGTGTTGCCGGTGCGCAGTTTTTG
>JAYULW010000027.1:0-10817 GCA_043763155.1 Alphaproteobacteria bacterium
CTACCGCATGGTCGAGGACTTTAGCTTTCTTACCGATGGGGCCAATAATCATAGCGCGCACTCCCTTAGCCATTTTACCTTACCAATTATTAACCAAAATGGTTAAAGTCAGCTTAAAGGAGAAAAATCGTTGAATTATAAACGATTAAGGGGGAACGAAGCCGGATTTCAGCGTGCTGCATATATAGAAGCGCCACGCATGCTCAAACTGGGATAAAGGTAAGCGCGCCTAACGGTTCCAGCTTCGCACGAGGTCTTCCGTTGCCTGCCCCTGGCAGCCGCTGCCTTGGCACGGCGTTGCAGCCGTCGAGGAATCATCATTCATCATGCCGGTAACGATATCTGAGAAGGTAACGTCCTTTTGCGCCTGCTTCGGCTCCATAAGAGGGCGGCAATCAACGCTATCCCAAAACTCCACGCACACAAATTTTCCATTATTCAGCTTTGCCTGCACCCAGCCATTTTCACCGTCATTGTATTTATAGTCGCCTTTAATGGTGACTTCGCCGGATTTGGCCGAGCCTTCCACCACATGCACGTTGCGCACGGTGCCTTTATCAAAAGTATTCGCCGACCACCCCTTGGAATCCGCCTCTACGATTTGTTCCAGTTTCTTGGTGAGTGACGAACCCGCCGCAGGTCCTGCCACAGGCGCTGGCGCTTCTGCAACAGCGGCTGGCGCTGGCTGTGCTTTCGCAACGATGGGGGCAGCTTTAGGCGCAGCAGCCTGCTCCTTCGCACGCGCCTGCTGTGCTTTCTCGTTGGCGGCAATATCAACAACGTTTTTAGCAGCGCCATTAAAAGACGCCGTTACCTTCGGGCTAACACTGTCAAACGTCGCTGCATCGCCTTCAAAATGGTCTGGCTGGCAGGTGATGTGCCATGTCGCGTCTCTGTCGGTGAGGGTGCAAACATCGCCATCTCGCGTGCCCTGAAGCGTGCCGGAACCCAGCGCCCCTTGGCTGTAATAGTTGCCGCGCACGCTTTGGCCGTTTATTTCAAGCTTTATGGTAATGGTGCCCTTGGCATCTTTCGAGCTGGAGCCCTGCGCAGCGCTTAAGAGGCTTTCAACCGTAAGGCCGCGTGGCATGCGCATGGGCTGCGCGGTCTGCATGTCGTAGTTGCCCGTGTACATCACCGTGCCGTGGAAATTGTCCGCAAATGCGCCAGCCTCAAGCGCACGCGCCGAAACTGGCACCAATGCCAGCAACCCAACCACTAAAACGCCCGCACCATACGTACCCGAAAATTTCTTCAGCATGCTTCCCCCAAATGCAAAAAACGCTGCCGTGTAACTACACTCAGTTTGCAATGACTACAACGGAGGCTTAGTAATTATTTGGACTCACCCAATTTGGATCATTCAATGGTCGCCAAGCGTCCATTGGGACTTGAAATTCTCGTAAAGAAAACTTTTTTGCAATCTCTAATGATCCCTGCAAATAATCGTATATTTGCTTATCATTTTCATAAATCCATATTTTGAAATGTTCTTCTGGGAAATTTCCTTGGGAATCCGTAAAAATTTCCGGCTCGATAACAAACTTTAAAGCTCGAGGAGTTGTTGTTTCTGCAATCCATTTCATGGCTTATTTTCCATTAAAAAAATACATATGCTTAGAAATATCTTTCCAATCATTAGGCTCTATCTCGTATTCGATATGAAAATGCGGCTCGTACCCATGAGAATCTGCAGTATTAAAACGTATTCTTTTACCATTTCCAGATATCATAGTAGTCTCACCAGAGCGGCTGAGTCTAGAAGATGGTTTTCCACCTAAATATTCTTCTATAGCTCGCGCAGCGTTACTAACCCTGCTTTCAGCAGTAGCACCAGTGCTTTCTCCAAACAATGCGGCTCTAGCGCCAAGTGCATTTCGCCTTGCCGCCGCTAAAGCTCCTCCTACACCAAGCCCGCCTATCAACTCCTCAATCGGATACACCGAATCCAGCGGCTCATCTGGCTCACCCTGATAGCTTGTATCGCCATCTTCCCCATCATCTCCGCTTCCGCCTCCACCACCGCCTCCGCTCGTCCATTGCCCGCCATCCGAACTTCCAGCCGGCACACGGGCTTGGTCTGGGCTATATTTATACTGCCCCGCCCTCTGCCCTATACGTGCCAGCTCAGCCATCTGCGCATCCAGCACCTTCCGCCCTAGATTATTCGTATGCAGCCTGCACTGCTTCTCCTGTAACGTTGTTATTTGCTTGCGGCTTTCCGCCACCATTGCCCAGTGCAAAGCACTTTCCAGTAAAGTTAAGCCCTGCTGTTGCAGCTGCCGTCCCCGCTGCTTCTCTCTCTCAGCAACTCAGTGTAACTTTCAACCCTTCCGCTATCCCGCTCAAACGCCTCCAGCCGTGCTGCCTGATTACGCAACGTATGTCCAATCACCGCCGCCTTTGCATCCAGTGCCGCATAAGCCTGCAAGCCGCTAGCGTGCCGCGTAAGCAGTGTAGAAAGAGAAGGGGACTCCAAAACCATAACGCCTCACCTGCAATACCATTTTGGGTAAGCATCGGACGTAACAACGTAGCCGGGAAAGGGGAGAAAGGGGAAATTGGTGGCTCGAGAGGGATTTGAACCCCCGACCAAGGGATTATGATTCCCCTGCTCTACCACTGAGCTACCGAGCCATTCAGAAGTCAGGCCATTGGATTACGGATAACATGGCACAATTGCAAGCAAAAACTGCATTTTTGCGCCTATTTTAAGGAGGGCCGGGAAGGGGCCCCGAAAAGAGGTGTTTGCCAAAGCCTTGATTAGGCCCAAAAAAAACGCGCTGACCGAAGCCAGCGCGTTCTTTTGTCCAGTGGACGGTAGAAAAGAATTACTTCTTTTCTTCGGTCTTGGTTTCGGTGGTGGAGGTTGCGGTAGCAACGCCTTCTTCACCCTTTACAACCTTCTTAACTGCCTTGGTGTCGGTCTTAGCAGCGTCGGTAGCGGAGGTGGTAGCGGTAGCGGTGGTTTCGGTCTTTACAGCGTCAGCTGCGAAAGCTACGGAGGAAGCCAGCGAGAGAGCTGCTACGAGAGCGAGAGTCTTGTTCATACAATTAATCCTTAGAATTGAGGTTACTTTTTTTATTATCCGCCAGTTGGGGATATCGCATCTAACCATGTTTCAAATTACGCGACTATGTAAGAGTTATTACAAGTTTGTAATGTAAATGCTAAGCGATAAGCGCTTGTAACTCTTTAACTAAAATTTGCAATTCTGTGTCAGGATAAGGCACCAGTTTCACGCCCGAATTCCATACCGGATTGGGCCATGCCGCATCGTTTTCAAAGCGCGCGATCACATGAATATGCAGCTGCGGAACCATATTGCCCAATGCGCCAATATTCATTTTATGCGCCCCGGCATACTCCCAAAGTAAATACGAGCAGCGCCGCATCTCCTCCATCGCAACCTGAAAATCATCGCCCAGCTCATGCAGCTCGCGCAAAGCCTCGCGCATGGGAACCAGCACCAGCCATGGAAATTCGCAATTGTTCATTAGCAGCACCCTGCACACGGCAAGGTCTTTGACATGCACACAATCTTCAGCCAGGCGCGGGTCCAGTGAAAACATTATTTCGTAGCTCCAAATACGCGTTTGAAAATCGTATCCACATGCTTGGTGTGGTAGGTGATGTCAAACAGCGCCTTGATTTTGGCCGCCGGAATTTTGGAGGTGATTTCCTTGTCAGCACACAGTTCTTTCAGGAAATCCGCACCCTTTTCCCACACCTTCATCGCGTGCTTCTGCACCAGGCGGTAGGAATCCTCACGGCTAATGCCCGCCTGCGTCAGCGCCAAAAGCACACGCTGCGAGAACACAAGTCCCCCCAGCTTATCAAGGTTCGCCTGCATCCGCTCCGGATACACCACCAGCTTATCCATCAGCCCCGTCAGGCGCACCAGCGCGAAATCCAGCGTCACTGTTGCATCCGGCCCGATCATGCGCTCAACCGACGAGTGCGAAATATCGCGCTCATGCCACAGCGCCACATTTTCAAGGGCAGGGGTCACATAGCCGCGCACTAAACGCGCTAACCCAGTCACATTCTCCGAAAGCACCGGGTTGCGCTTATGCGGCATCGCCGAGCTACCCTTCTGCCCTGGCGAAAAATATTCCTCTGCTTCCAGAACTTCCGTGCGCTGCAAATGGCGCACCTCAACCGCGAGGCGTTCCATCGAGCTTGCAATAACGCCCAGCGTCGCAAAGAACATGGCATGGCGGTCACGCGGAATAATCTGGGTGGAAACCGGCTCCACCTTCAGCCCCATTTTCTTCGCCACATACTGCTCAACAAACGGATCAATATTCGCAAACGTACCCACCGCGCCTGAAATAGCGCAGGTGGCAATCTCTTCACGCGCCGCGATCATGCGCTCTTTCGCACGCGAAAACTCTGCGTAATACCCCGCAAGTTTCAATCCAAACGTTACGGGTTCTGCATGAATCCCATGGCTGCGGCCAACGGTCGGAAAATTTTTCGTCTCCATCGCGCGGCGTTTAATCGCCTTCAGCAACCCATCAAGGTCTTTGATCAAAATATCGCTCGCCCGCGTAAGCTGCACCGCAAGGCACGTATCAATAACATCCGAGCTGGTCATGCCCTGATGCAGGAAACGCGCTTCCGGGCCTACATATTCCGCAACGTTGGTCAGGAACGCGATCACATCATGCTTCGTCACGCGCTCGATTTCGTCAATGCGCTTGGCGTCGAACTTGCCCTTTTTCCAAATCGTTTTGGCTGCCGATTCCGGAATCACCTTCAGCTTCGCCAGCGCGTCGCAGGCATGCGCTTCAATCTCGAACCAGATCTGGAAACGCGTATCGTCAGACCAGATTTGCGTCATTTCAGGGCGTGAATAGCGGGGGATCATGGGATTAACTCTCTAAAATAATTATAATACGCTTCTAATATGCCACTGCCACGGGGTCAAGCACCCGCCACATATACCATGTGCCAAGCGAGCGGTAAGGCCGCCAGCTCTCGCCCACAGCGATCACATCGGCCTTCGTCATCTTCTCGCCGTTGTTGTAAAGCCGATAAATGCCCTTCAGCAGCCCAAGGTCGAGTAGCGGAAATACATCCGCCCGCCCCAGCCCAAAAATAAGGAACATTTCCGCCGTCCACACGCCAATACCCTTGATACTGGTCAGTTCCTTGATGATCTCCGCATCAGACATGGCATTCCATTTTTTGATGCTCGTCTTATTCTCAAGGAAATGCATGGCCAGCGAGTGCAAATAAATAACTTTGCTGCCCGAAAATCCGAACGTGCGAAGCACTTCCGCCGGGCAGTTGGCCACATTTTCCGGCGTCATCTTGCCCACACCCGCAACAAAACGGTTCCAGATGCTGTCGGCCGCTTTCACCGAAATCTGCTGCCCCGTAATGGAGCGCGCAAGCGTAATGAAAGGCTCGCCGCGCATTTCCATCACCTCGCCCTCATAGCTGGCGATAACTTTTTTCAGGCGTTTGTCGCAGTTGGAAAGATGTAGCTTGCCTTCATCCCAGTATGCGGGCGTGACAGGTTTTTTCTTGGTCATTGGCGCAATTGGCCGCCAAACGCTTTGCTGGCCGATGCGATGATGGCAGAGGTGACAGTGGTAATATCAGCATCCGTTAGCGTGCGGTCGCCCGCCTGCAGCGTCACTTTCACTGCCACCGACTTCTTGCCTTCTTCAAGCCCTTTGCCGCTATACACGTCAAAAATCTCAATGCCCGTAATCAACTGCTTATCCGCCAGCGACAAGGCTTTGCTGATGTCGGCAACCGATACTTTTGCATCCACGATAAACGCAAAATCGCGCTCCACCGCCTGGAAATCCGAAATTTTAAGCGAAGCTTTCGCCTTCGTTTTTGCACGCGGCAGGGGAATGGCATCGAGGAACAGCTCAAACGCAATCACAGGCGATTCCAAATCAAACCCCGGCAGCAAGCCCGGATGCAGCTCGCCGAAATACCCCAGAATAATTTTGCCGCCCAGCGTTAGCGCACCGCTGCGCCCTGGGTGGTACCATGCAGGTGCCGCCGTCGTAATATCGCACTTGCCCATGCCGAGCGCGGCCAGCAGCGCAATCGCATCGGCCTTCGCGTCGAACGCATCCACCGGGCGGCTGCTTTGCGTGAATAGGCCGTTTTTATACGCCGATTCGATCACCGTGCCGCTGCGAATGGCAGTGGCCGCCATGCGCTGGCCTTCGGGCGTGATGTCATGGAATTGCAAACCAACTTCAAACAAGCTATTCGTCTTAAAGCCGCGGAAAGCGTTCTTCTTCGCGGCTTCCAGCAGGTTGGGCAGCAGGCTGGGGCGCATCGTGTCCAGCTCGGCGTTAATCGGGTTCAGCAATTTCAGTTTCGCATTACCACCGCCAAACATTTTCGCCTGCTCTTCCGGCAAAAACGACCATGTGCAAAGCTCCAGCATGCCGCGCTGCGCCAGCGTGCGCTTGGCCAGATGCACCCGGCGCTGGGCCGCGTTCAGTGCGGGTTTGCCGATGGTGGGTAATTTCGGCAGCGGCGTGGTGGGAATATTGTCGTAGCCATGAATGCGCAAAATTTCTTCGATGAGGTCGGCTTCACCCTCCACATCCGCGCGCCAAGATGGCGGCGTAACGCTCCAGCCGCCTTCATGCGTGGCGCACACAAAACCCAGCCCGGTCAAAATGCCCTGCACCTTCGCCGCATCAAGCTCTACGCCGCCAAGGGCCGCAATGCGCGCATGTTTCAGCACAATGGCGCGCTGCCATACAGGCGCTTTACCCGCGATGGTCAGTTCGCTTGCTTCCCCACCGCAGAGTTTGGCGATGAGGGCGAGGGCATGTTTTGCACCTGCTTCCACAAAAGCAACATCCACACCGCGCTCAAAACGGTAGCGGGCATCGGAATCAATTTGCAGCGCACGCCCTGCCTTGGCCACAGAAACAGGCTCGAACAGCGCGACTTCAAGAAACACCTCGGTGGTGGCCTCATCACACCCGGTATCCGCGCCGCCAATAACCCCGCCAAGCGCCTGTGCGCCAGCGTTATCGGCAATCACGCAGAGATTTTCCGGCAGTGTATATTTTTCGCCGTTCAGCGCGTTAAACGCTTCATCCTTGCTGGATTTACGCACCGTCAGGTTGCCGCTGAGCTTCTTCGCGTCATACACATGCAGCGGCCGCCCAAGGTCGAAAGTGATGTAATTGGTGATGTCCACCAGCGCCGAAATGCTGCGCTGGCCGATGGCCGCGAGGCGGTTCTTCAACCATTCGGGGCTGGCGCCGTTCTTCACATTTTTGACGTATGCGCCGATGAATTGCAGGCAGTTTTCATCCGAGATGGAAACGCTGAGCGGGGAGGGGAAGCTGCCTTTGAAGGCGGGTTCCGCAAGCGCCTTCAACGTGCCGAGGCCCGCCGCCGCAAGGTCGCGCGCAACACCGCGTACGCCAAGGCAATCCGCCCGGTTCGGGGTGATGGCGATTTCAATGACGGGGTCGTTCAGGCCCAAAACTTCAGCAACGCTTTGGCCCACTTCGCAGGTGAGCGGCAGTTCGATGATGCCGTCGCTGTCGCCACCCAAAGCGAGTTCGTCGGCGGAGCAGAGCATGCCGTTGCTTTCCACGCCGCGAATTTTGCTTTTCTTGATGACCATGCCGTTGCCCGGAATCACCGCGCCTTCTTGCGCGAGAACCACATGAATACCAGCGCGCGCATTCGGCGCACCGCACACGATCTGCAGCTCGCCATTATTGGAAAGCACTTTGCACACGCGCAGCTTATCCGCTTCCGGGTGCTTCTCAGCATGTAAAATCTTGGCAACCGTGAAGGGCGCAAGCGCCGCGCTGCGGTCGGTGATGCCCTCAACTTCAAGTCCGCCAGCTGTAAGCTGTTTGGAAATCGCATCAAGCGATGCGGTGGTATCTAAATGTTCTTTGAGCCAGCCCAGCGTGAATTTCATTACAGGCCACCAATCAGCGAAGGAATATTGAGCGCATCAAAGCCATAATGCTTCATCCAGCGCACATCGCCTTCAAAGAAGGTGCGAAGGTCGGGAATACCATATTTCAACATCGCAAGACGTTCCACGCCCATGCCAAACGCAAAACCCTGCCATTCATTGGGGTCCAGTCCGCAATTTTTCAGCACGTTAGGGTGCACCATGCCGCAGCCCAAAACTTCCAGCCAATCACTGCCTGCGCCAATTTTCAGCTCATCCTTGCTGCGGCTGCAACCGATATCCACTTCCGCAGAAGGTTCGGTGAACGGGAAGAAGCTGGGGCGGAAACGCACCGGAACCTGCTCCAGCTCGAAAAACGCTTTCAGGAATTCAATCAGGCACCCTTTCAGGTGGCCCATATGGATACCCTTATCAATCACGAAACCCTCAACCTGATGGAACATCGGCGTGTGGGTAATGTCGGAATCACAGCGGTACGTGCTGCCGGGCGCAATGAAGCGGAACGGCGGCCCGCTATTATTTTTTTGGCCACCCTTCATGGTGCGAATCTGCACCGGGCTGGTGTGGGTGCGAAGCAGTGTTTTGCCGTCGCCGTTGCCTTGCAAATAGAACGTGTCGTGCATCTGGCGGGCAGGGTGCGACTCAGGGATGTTCAGCGCGGTGAAGTTGAAATCGTCGTTTTCAATATCCGGCCCTTCAGCCACCGCAAAACCCATATCGGCGAAAATGGCCGTAATTTCCTCGATGACTTGCGTGACGGGGTGGATGCGGCCCGTGGCTTCCTGGCGGGCAGGCAGCGTCACGTCAATCGTCTCAGCCGCGAGCTTGGCGTTCAGCGCCAGCACGGTCAGTTCGTCCTTACGGGCTTTCAGGCGCTCTTCAAAACGTGCGGTTTCTTCATTGATGGCAGCGCCCGCTTTTTTGCGCTCTTCAATGTCGGCAATGCCGCCGAGCTGTTTTTTCAGTAAGGTAAAGGTGCCGCTTTTGCCAATGGCTTCGACGCGGATCTTGTCCAGCTCGTCGAGCGAAGATGCGGAATGGATGCGCGAGTTAAGGTCGGCGCTTTGTTCGGTAGAAACGGAGAGGGCAGGTGTATTCATTCAGATTCCCGTTCAGACAGGAAGGATGCACCCCAGCCCTGATTACTCAGGGCCGGGGATACACGGGTATTTAAGCGGCTTTTTTAGCCAGCGCTGCTTTGGACTGGTCAACCAGTACCTTGAAAGCGGCGGGTTCGTGCGTGGCGATATCGGACAGAACCTTGCGGTCGAGTTCGACGCCAGCTTTGATCAAGCCGTTCATGAACTGGGAATACACCATATCGTGCTGGCGAACGCCTGCGTTGATACGCTGGATCCACAAGCTGCGGAACGTGCGCTTCTTGTTGCGACGGTCGCGATATGCGTATTGCAGGCCTTTTTCAACTTTTTGAACCGCGATGCGGAAGCAGGTGCTGCTCCGGCCGCGATAGCCTTTTGCCATTTTCAGGACTTTTTTGTGACGTGCGTGCGTGGTGACACCGCGTTTTACATGAGCCATGGTCTATACTCCCTTATTTGCCGCCGTAGGGCATGTACTGAACGATGCGATGCTGATCGCTTTCGTCCATGATCGTCGTGCCGCGAGCGTTACGAATGAAACGGTTGGTACGCTTGCGCATGCCGTGGCGTTTACCGGCTTGGGAAGCAATTACGAGGCCAGTTGCAGTAAAACGGAAACGTTTTTTGCAGCTGCTTTTGGTCTTCAGCTTAGGCATTTTCTTTATCCTTTTTAGACTATTGATACAAAGCAGCCAAGGCAATGCCTCGCCCGACGGCTTAAAACTAAGGACAGACTTGTTACCCCGGTTCACAGGCAATGACAAGCGAAAACCTTGCAAAAACTCAACAAACCCCGTTTTTATCCGTTTAGGCTTGAAAGCTCAGGCTTTTGCCCCATATAATAGGCATAACTCGAAATGATTCGGGTTTATAAGAAATTTTTTAGGAGAGTCGTACCATGGAATTCCGCGATCCTTTCGCACGCGCAACCACGATTGTAGATAGTTCACAGGCGGTTAGCCGTGACGCTGGCCTGCGCGCATACATGCTTCGCATCTATAATTATATGGCAAGCGCACTGGCGCTCACCGGCATCGTGGCCCTTTTCACCGCCAACTCCCCCGCCATGCTGCATATGATGTATGCGGTTCAAGATGGCCGCGTGGTCGGCATCAGCGGTATCGGTTACCTGGTGATGTTCTCGCCGCTGGGCCTTGTGCTGTGGCTGGGCATGGGCATCCAGAATATGAGCGTGCGCACCGCGCAGGGCATTTTCTGGGCGTATGCAACCCTGATTGGCCTGTCGCTTTCCACCATCTTCCTGACCTTCACGGGTGAAAGCATCGCGCGTGCCTTCTTCGTAACCGCCGGCACGTTTGGCGCCATGAGCCTGTACGGCTACACCACCAAGCGCGACCTTTCCGGCATGGGCTCGTTCATGATCATGGGCCTGATCGGCCTGCTGGTTGCCTCGCTGGTGAACATCTTCCTGCACAGCTCCGCGATTGCCTTTGCCACCTCCGTACTGGGCGTGGTGATCTTCGTGGGCCTGACCGCATGGGACACCCAGAAGCTGAAAGTGATGTACTACCAGATCGGCGGCCAGGGCGACGCACTCGCCAAAGCCTCCATCATGGGCGCACTCAGCCTGTATATGGACTTTATCAACATCTTCATGTACCTGCTGCGCTTCATGGGCGACCGCAAGTAGTTTAGACTTGATCTTAATGGAAGCGCCGGTGTATCACATACATCGGCGCTTTTTTAATGCCCCGATCATTTTTAGTATATTGATATACAAAAGGTTACTGTAATGACCGCCTCCATAGGGTCCATCAAT
>JAYULW010000028.1:0-11397 GCA_043763155.1 Alphaproteobacteria bacterium
GGATAATAGAGGCAGGGGCAGGGGGGTCAAGTTAAGTATTTGCGCATATATAAAGAGGCCATAGATATAGGCCCCACCCCTACAAAGATGCGATCAGGACTAAGGCGGCCAAATATAAACAGCCAGTAAATATCAATAAATTACAGCCGTATAATTTACGGGCAGCCAAAAATATTATGCAAAACTTATAGATTACACCCCATTCCATATCGCGCTTTTCGGGCATTCGCGCGAAACTCGAAGCTTAAGGTCAAAGCCATAACAGGATAATGCATGCGACATATTATTCCCTCTACCTTGCTGGTGCTTTGGCTCACAGTCATTGCCTTTAGCGGCCCATCAGCTGCCACAGAGGAAGAACACACGATGATCATTGCCTCTTCCAGCCATTATTGAGCGTCGCTTTTTTAACCAACAAAGGAAAAGTTATGAGTAGCGTGACCGGTGTTTTCGATAATGCAACCGATGCTGACAAAGCGGTTAATCGTTTATTAAACGACGGGTTCCCTAAAGAAAATATCCGCCTCGTCGTCTCTGACGCCGACAAATCCTTAAAACCATGGCTGGCAACCGCGCCCGCCGCCGATACGGTTAACCATGTGGCCGAAGGCGGATTCATGGGCGCAGCCATGGGCAGTGCGCTGGGTGCGTTGCTTGCCAGCATCACCACTTTCGGCAGCATCATGCTGCCCGGCGGCAGTGTGTTAATGGCTGGCCCCATCGTTGCAGCTCTAGCAGGCGCAGGTGCTGGCGGCATTGTGGGCGGTTTCAGCGGCGTCATCATCGGCGCAGGCTTCGCCCTCGACGAGGCCAACCGCTATGAAGACGACATTAATGCCGGAAAGTCCGTAGTCGTCGTGACCACCACTGATGAAATTAAGGAAGCCCGCGCCCGCATCGCCCTTCGTGGCCTCGGTGCCGTCATGCGCGTCGCTTAAGAATTCCCGAGGAAATCGGCGGCTCTCCAACCGGGAGCCGCCATTTTTTTGTCCAAAAAAAGCCCCCATCGGTGATGGGGGCAAAAATTCTGAAAGTAACCTTAGGAGTAATGAGAACAAGATCTCTCTTGTTGCTAGTACCCTAACATTTCAAGTGTAAAGAAACCGTATTGAAATCCCGGAATGCGTATTTTTTTTCCGTAAAAATTAGTTACCTGAAAATACAGGTCCCATATCGGTGATGATGCGTATCTGCCCCGGCGCAAGGTCGGAAGGCAGGTCCAGCCCCCCAATCCGGTCGCGGTGCAGGGCGGTCACATGGTTACCCACGGCTGCAAACATGCGCCTTACCTGGTGGTAGCGCCCCTCCATGAGGGTCACCGTGGCCGAAGTCGGGGAATCACTTGTCATAACAACCGGAAGCAGCGGCTTGGTCTCGCCTTCCAGCATCAGCGTGCCGCGCGCAAACACCTCGGCCTCGTCGCCATGCAGGGGCCTGTCCAGTGTCACTTGGTAACGTTTGCTCACCGCGCTCTTGGGCGAAATCACCTTATGCAGCAGCGACCCGTCATCGGTCACCAGCAGCAGCCCCGACGTTTCCTTATCCAGCCGCCCGATGGTTGAAAGCGGCGGCTCGCGGTGCCGCCAGCGCTCCGGCAGCAGCGAATACACCAGCGGCCCGGCTTCCTTGTGCGAACACGTCGTGCCCAGCGGCTTGTGCAGCATCAGCGTCAGGCCGGGCAGGGGGTCCAGCGGATCGCCCGCCACCTGCAACCGTGTCACAAGGTCCGCCGTAAGCGTAATGCGCTGGTCGGCTTCCATCAGCATCTCGCCATCGAGCGTAATCGCCCCGTGTTTGGCCAGCGTCTGAATATCGCGCCTGCTGCCATAGCCCATATTGGCCAGCAGCCTGTCGAGCCGGATGCTGCTCATTTGCGCGCCTCGAATATTTTGTAGCCTTCGGCCTCGCTCATGAGCGCCACCTGCTTGAAAGATTCCTTGAGCGTCAGCTCATAAGGCAAATGCCGGTTCGCAACCATCCAGCACACGCCGCCGGGTTTCAACGCCCCCGCAGCCGCCTGCACAAACTGCTGCCCCAGCGGCTGGTCTTCCATACCCGCCTCATGGAACGGTGGGTTCATAATCACAAAATCCAAACCCTGCAACGTTATTTCCCGCGCATCCGCCCACAAGAATTGCGCGCGCTTATCGGCCACATTGCGCTTCGCTGCGTCCACCGCGCGCCTGTCCAGCTCCACCAGCGTCAAACTGCTAATGGCGGGCGATTGCAGCGCCACCAGCGACAAATACCCCACGCCCGCGCCAAGATCTGCCCCCCGGCCCGAAAGCGGTGGCAGCGCTTCTGCCAGCAGCGCGCTGCCCACATCCACCTTATTCCAGCTAAACACGCCTGCCTGCGACCACAGCCCGGTATCGGGTACAAGTTGCAACGCACCCGCCGCCAGCGCTTCATCCGCCAGTATTTTTTCAGGCCGCGCACATTCGTAAATGCGGTAATGGTGCCGCCCGTCGCCCACCGGCTCGCAGCCCAGCGCCTTCAGCTCGTCCTTAAGCCGTGTGCCGCCCTTTTTATTCAGTGCCATCACCGTAAACATTGCGCCCGGCTTCAGCGCCAGCAGCGCGCCCGCCATCGCGTAGCGCCGCTCCAGCGTGCCCGCGGGCGCAAGCATCACCATGCTGTCAAGGCTTCCCGGTTTTTGCGCGTCCAATGCCTGTGACGTCACAACCAGCGGCGAAAACTGCACCGCGCCATCGTCCACATCCGCCATCTCACGCGGAATAAGCCCATAAACCCCATGCTGTGCTGCTGCCGTCATAACTACCGCAGGTAATGTTGCATCATGGCAGCCAGCTGTTCCAGCCCGTCCATGTCTTCGGGCTTCGCCAGCGCCCGCATGCGCATGATGATGTCTTCAAGATGCGTATCCGCGCCCTCCTCGCGCAATGCCAGCACCGCAAGCAACGTGGCGCGGAACAATTGCGGCGGCAGTTGCACCCGGTCATATGCAACCTTAAAGCCCGATTCGTCCTGCAGCAGGATATGCACATTTTTCAGCGGAATGCGCAAAAGCCGCGACAGGCTCACCTCGAAAAGCTGGATATTGCACATGCTGAGCGCCGAAAACGGCGAGAGCTTTTTGGTCTTTTCCAGCTGGCGGATCAGCTTCGCCAGTTCTTCGTCGTTCGACGAATACCCCATCATCTTCAGGCTCGTTATCTCAAGGCTTTGCTCCAGCGCCTTGCGCATGGCCTTGATTTCGGCAAGGTCGCCGTGCTTTTTTTCCAGCGACTGGCGCATCGTGTGCGACAAATTGCTAATCACCTTCTCAATCACCACCACCGGCACCGAGCTGCGCTGGAAAATGGATTCCATCACATCGGGGTTTTCCCTGTGGTGCTGGATAATTTCGGCAAAGGTCTGGTCGGTAATGCGCGCGCCCTCATTTTGCACCAGCGTTGCCACCACCTGGTCAAGGTTGGTGCTAACCAGCATCTCCGACACCGTCTCGGAAACCGTTTCGCGCCGCGCAATCGCCTGCAGCTTGCTGCTATCCACCATCGAGCTGATAATGCTGGTCAAGTCGTCGTCGGTCAGCACATCGGAATATTGCAGTATCGGCCCCGCCACTTCGATATGCGCGTCATTGGCCATCTGGCGGGCAAGTTCTGGCGGCAGTTTTTCGGTCTGGCTTAAATTCATGGCCAGCATCGCCCGCACGATCACCTCGCCGCGGTTCATCAATAGTCTGAAAATATCGAGCGCGATAATCTGCTGCTGCGAAGTAAGCCCCCGCTGCCCATCGCCCGCATATTGCTGTGTGAGTTTACCCACCACGTCAATCTGCGCTTTGGTCGAGCGGTCGGCAAGCAGCCGGCTGATATCTTCACCCGATAAAAGATGTGCGGGAGCGTCTTTATTTTCCATGGCCGTATGCAAGCACAACTGGTAGATATAGGGACATGCAACTTAAATACTTGATATGGCGGCTAGGCGCTACGATTAATTAAAGGCACAAAATGCTAACAAGGCTATCCCAAAGCATAAAATACCTCGTGCCCGCCTTTTTGGCGGTTTATGTGCTGCTGTGGCTGCTGGCCCCGGCCTCTGTCTCCAGCACCCTGCTTACCCCCATTATGCCCCCCGGCATGCCGTCAACTGCCATCACCGTCACCCTGCCGTATAAGGCCCCGTCGGCCATTCCTACCGGCCAGCCCTCTCTCCACTATAAAGTCACCGGAAGCATCTATGTTGCACCCTACAATACCGGCGACACGGTGGTGGTGCGGGTGGACGACTGCCCCGAATCCATCCGTATTAATGGTATTGCGCCCCCCAGCCTGCAAATGCCCCCCGGCGGCGTCTGCACCTTGGAGAACCGCCAGTTTTCCTTCCCCTATGCCGAAGTCGGCCTGAAGCAGGGCACAAACGATTTTGAAGTGGTCTTCGAAGATCTGGGCGGCTATTACGGCGCCGACATTTTCACCAAGTCCACGCTGCTCAAAAAATCGCTGATATTCGTCTTGCCCGCGCTGTTCATCCTGCTTTTCTGCGCCGCCATGGGCATGACCCGCAAAACATGGGCATCGCGCAGCAATGGCATCGCCGTGCTGCTGCTTGCGCTGGGAACATATGCCATCAGCATTTCCTACCCTGAAATAAGCAACACCTACGACGAACAGGCCCATGTCGCCGCTGGCATGCAATGGTGGGAGCAGGACCAGTTCACCTATGAATGCATGACCCCGCCGCTGGCGCGCGCCGCTGCTTCCGCGCTGCTATACCTGCACGACGTTACCGCCCACGGCATGTTCTACGAAGATATGTACGCTGTCGGCACCCGCATTCTCGATACCGGCAAAGGCTACATGAACAACCTGACATTGGCGCGGGAGGGCATGCTGCCCTTTTACCTGCTGGGCGGTTGCTGCATTTTTCTTTGGAGCCGCAGGCTATACGGCGAAAAAACAGGCCTTCTGTCGCTGGGCTTTTACATCTTCTCGCCCATCATTACGGGTCATGCCGGGCTTGCCGCCACCGATTTAACCTACGGCATCACCTTTGTCCTGACTGTTTTTGCCTTCACCTTGTGGATGGACAGGCCCAGCATCCTGCTTAGCTGCTTCATGGGCGTGTGCGCAGGGCTTATGGTCATCGCCAAAACCTCCGGCCTTGTGCAGTTTCCCGTGGCCGCCATCATGATTCTGGAGTGGCATTTCTTCTATCTCTACGCCTATGGAACCCCCAAAACCTCTCGCCTTCGCCCTTACCTGAAATGGGGCATGTTCGCAGGCCTTCCATGCTTCCTGATGCTTATTGAAGCCACCTATTTCTTCGATAATTTTGCAGGCTTCATCTGCGGCATCGGTCAGGCCAATATCAAAAATAGCCTGAAACATGCCGTGTGGCTGTTCGGCCCGCTCAACAATAATCCGCTCTGGTATTATTTCTTCGTGGGCTTCTTCTTTAAAAGCCCGCTGCCGTTTTTGCTGCTGCTGGGCGCGGGCGTATGGTTCTCCACGCGGCGTCAGGCGGGCCTGCTTTATCAGCACCGCACCTTCTTCCCGGTCATTGCTTCGGTTGCGGTGCTGTGGTGCACTGGCATCTCCAATATCAATATCGGCGCCCGCCACGCCATGCCTGCCTTCATCATGGCCACCATCCCCGCAGGCTACGGCCTATCGCGCCTGCTGGATGCGCGCCGCACGTATGTGCGCTATGCCGCGCTCGGCTTAGTGCTGTGGCAGCTTGTGGCTTTTGTGCGCATCGCGCCCGACTATTTCGCCTACTTCAACGAATTCGCTGGCGACCATCCTGAAAACGTCTTGCTCGACACCGACCTCGATTGGGGACAGGACCTGGTGCACCTCAAACACACCATCGAGGAAAAGCAGGCCCACAACGTCATGATCTGCAACTTCGGCAACGATAATTACCGCGCAGTGGTAGGTCCCGATATCAGGACATGCGACAACTCGCACCCTAGCGGCTGGTTTGCCGTAAGCTATTATTACATACTGATCAGGCCGACGCCGGAACAAACACGCATGATAAATGAACAACCCTACATACCTGTAGGCCGCTCCATGCGCCTTTACCACCTTCCGGATTAAACCAGCGCTGCCGCTATAATTAAACGAGCGCTGCCGCAACTATATTTAAACGAGCGCTGCTGCAACTATAATTAAACGAGCGCTGCCGCGCCGGCCATCGCCACGATCTCATCTTCGTGCGACTTAACGCCCGACACGCCGATACCGCCCACGCATTCGCTGCCGAACATCAGCGGCACGCCGCCCTGTACGGGAATACGGCCGGGGAAGGTGGCAACCGCGGGGCGTTCCTTCACCACATCTTCCAGCGCCTTGCTGGTAGTGCGGCCAAGCGCTGCGGCGCGTGCCTTGCCGGTGGCAATTTCAGGGCTTGGCAGCGGCGCGCCGTCCATGCGTTCTGCCTGCAGCAAATACCCGCCCTCATCCACAATCACAATGCTCACTTTCCACTTATTCTTTTCGGCTTCATGCTTGCAAGCCTGCATCAGTTTATGGGCGTCGTCGGCGGTGAGGATTTGTTTGCTGCGCATGGGATAACCTATCCGTGAAAAAGGTGAAAAATGAACTCAGGCAAGTAGATATGCGGTTTTTTCCCGGATATTTCAATATCTTTTCTAAAACCCGCACCGGCCCTGCAATTTTTAAGCTTTTTGTATTACAATACCCCCCTCACTAAGGAATCTGTTCATGAGTTACCAGCGCAGCAACGAAACCCGCCCCACCCGCATTGACGTGTTCGTTGATGGCTCGTGGCTGTTCAAGGGCAAGCGCAACACCACCGAAGCGGGCGGCTGGGGCGCTGTGGTCATCGAGAGCTACAAGGATGGCTCGCAGGAAGCATGGATGCCCCACGGCCCCACCGCAAAGAACATCACCTCGTCTGGCGGCGCCGAAGCCTATGCGGCCATCCGCGCACTCAAAGCCGTGAAGCTGCGCGAAGCCGCCCGCCCCGGCGTTCCTGAAGAAACAGAGATCGTCCTGCACAGCGACCAGAAAAGCTGGGAAACCGAGATACAAAAATGGCGCGCCGACCCGCAAGGCAAGCGCAGTAACCAGGACAACTGGGAAAAAGCCTTGGCGCGCACGGAAGTAGCGCCTGAAGACCACAAAAACTGGAAAGCCAAAATAACCGCCAAACCCGAACAAACCGAACAGCCGGAAAAAAACCGCAAAAAGAACGGCGATGCGAACTACAAACTTATGCGCCTCCTCATCGCCATGGATGTGAAGGTGGAATACACCAGCCATAATAAAGCCAGCGGCAAAAGCGGTAAAGACACCGACGACGCCATCATGGACATACCCCACCAGTTAGCCGCGCGGGAAGCATGGGCAACGCGCGCAAAAAACCAGAAAGGCGTGCTGCATTTCGGCCCCGACACAATCACGATTCCCAAGGGCGAGGAGGGGCAAAAAATTATCAACCGCATCTTCCACGCCGACACGGACAAAATTCGCGGCCGTTAATTACATCGTGGCGATGAACGCCTCAAGCGCCGCTTCGGCCTCTGCCAGTTCTTTTCCCAGCGTCGCCAGCGTATCGTTCAGCCGCTTCAGCTGCTTGGCGTCTTCCTTGCCATACACGGTAGAAATCTCATTTTCCACCGCATCCTTGCGCAGGGTAATGTCGGCAATCTTCTGTTCCAGCTTCTCGGCTTCTTTTTGAGCCTTGCTCTTGGCCTTGCCATCGCTTTCGCCCTTGGCTTTTTTTTCTTTGCCCGCGCCCTTCTTATTGGCTTCGCGTTCTTTCCGGCGCTGCTGCACCACCAGTTCGCGATACGCGTCCAGATCATCCTCGTACGGCTTGCACGTGCCGTCGGCCACCAGCCACAAACGGTCCGACACATGCTCCACAAGGTGCGGGTCATGGCTTACCAGGATCACCGCGCCGCGATAATTATTCAGCGCCTGCGTCAACGCTTCGCGCGCATCCATATCCAGATGGTTGGTCGGTTCATCGAGTAGCATAATGTGCGGTGCATCAAGGCTCATAAGGCAGAACAGCAGGCGCGCCTTTTCCCCGCCCGAAAGCTCGCCCACCTTGGTGTCGGCCTTGTGCTTGTCAAACCCGAACTTGCCCAGCGCCGCGCGCACCTTCGGTTCGCCGGAACTTTTCATCACGTCTTTCAGGATTTCATACGGCGATAGCAGCACGTCTAATTCATCGGTCTGGAACTGCGCGAAATACCCCACGCGTAATTTGCTCGATTTATGCACCTGCCCCGCCATCGGCGCTAGGCGCCCGGAGAGCAGTTTCACCAGCGTTGATTTACCGTTGCCGTTCGCCCCCAGCAGACAGATGCGGTCGTCCGCATCAATGCGCAGCTGCAAATTCTTAAGCACAGGCTTGCCCGGCGCATAACCCACATCCACATTTTCCAGCACGATCATGGGCGATTTTTCCTGGTCCGGCTGCGGGAATTCAAACGCCGTCACCCGGTCTGCAATCACCGCATCCACAATGTCCATCTTCTGGATCATCTTCAGGCGGCTCTGTGCTTGGCGTGCCTTACTTGCGGTTGCGCCGAAGCGGTTCACGAATTCCATCATCTTGTCTTTTTGCGCGATCTGGCGTTCGTGCAATGCCTGCTGGTTCAGCATTTTTTCGGCCCGGCGGCGCTCAAACATGTCATACGTGCCCGTGTACGAAACCAGCTTCTGGTTCTCAAGATGCAGGATATGGTCCACCGTCTTATTCAAAATATCGCGGTCATGGCTGATGATCAGGATCGTTTCCGTGTAACGGATCAAAAAGTTTTCGAGCCAGATCATCGCTTCGAAATCCAGATGGTTCGTCGGTTCATCGAGCAGCAGCAGGTTCGGCTGGCGGAACAGCGCGCCCGCAAGCGCAATACGTGCGCGCCACCCGCCCGAAAAAGACGAGATGGGCGAATTCTGCGCCGTGTCATTAAACCCAAGCCCGGAAAGGATGGTCGCCGCGCGCGAAGGCGCGTCATACGCGTCAATCTCGTCCAGCCGCTCATAAATATAGCCAATGCGGTCGGGATCGCTCGCCGTTTCCGCTTCTGCAAACAGCGCCGCGCGTTCGGTATCAAACGCCAGCACCACCTCGATCACCGGCGTTTCATCATCTGGCAAATCCTGGCGCACCATGCCCAAGCTTGCGCCCTTAATCATGGTGATGTCGCCGCTATCGGCGTGGATCTCGCCCGCGATCAGCTTAAACAGCGTGGATTTACCTGTGCCGTTCGGCCCCACCAAACCCACGCGATGCCCCGCAGGAATAGACACGGATGCCTTGTCCAGCAACGTGCGCCCGGCAATGCGGTAGGTAAGGTCGGTAATAAACAGCATAAACCCGAAAAACAAAGGGGTGAGGGAAGGCGGCAACCTAGTGATTCTTGCGGCACTCGTCAACGACTACCGCCCAAAATGCAAAAACCCGGAGCCAATGCGCCGGGTTTTCACTAAAATCAGCCGTTTAAGTGGGGAATTACTCCGGCTTGCGCAGCATTTTCTGCACTTCCGAGCAGTGCGTTTCTTCGTCCACGATCATCTGGCGGGCATATTCTTCCAAAAATACGGAATGGCCTTCCACCAGTTTCAACAAGCTGCGGTAGTTTTCGAGCTGTGTGGTTTCATGCTCAAGGCTCTCTTTCAAAATGTCGCTGATCGCGTGTTTATGCGTTTCCTGCAGCGCCGAAATTTTAAGCGAAGGGTGCCCATCGAGCGTGGTGATATGCTCGCCCGCAAGGTTCGCATGGTCCAGCGATTCCGTGGCCTGCGCGCGCAACCACGACACGATGGGAATACGGTTATGCCCGAAAACCATCAGTGCATAATGCGTATAGCGCACCACGCCCGACAGCTCGAATTCCAAAATCGTGTTCAGCGAATCAATGACCTTTTGCTTATCCATAGCGTCTCTCCTTAATGAATTTGTGACCGTTCTGTCTTACCCAAGCAGCGCCGGAAATGGAAGGGTTTTATTTACCTAAAGGACAGAAATTAAACAGGAAAACAGGTAATGGGAATCATTTGCATAGGCTAATAGGAAGCAATACCAGCAAAACCTGCCGCTATAGATAGCATTTTATGGAATCGTTAAGGAAAGTGCTGTATCATCTGTATCATGATGAAACGCACAACCAACTACCACAATAACCGCCGGATCGAGCGAATGATCAACATTTCGCTGATATTACTGGTGCTTGTCATTGCGCTCGGCACGGGCGCCATGGTCATTAAAGGCATGCGCTAACACCAAGCCCTGCTTGAATTCCTCCTCCCGCCACCTATAACTATGCTGTATTCACACCAAGGCGGGTCCCATGGAAAGCAGCATCCTGTTCAGCATTTTTGTCTTCCTGATGGTCGCCTGCCTCATCGTGCCGCTGGCGGGCCGCTTAAAGCTAGGCTCCGTGCTTGGCTACCTCGTGGCCGGCGTCCTCATCGGTCCTTTCGGTGCGGGCCTCATCGAAAACCCGCAGGAAATTATGCACTTCGCCGAATTCGGCGTGGTCATGATGCTCTTTATCATCGGCCTCGAACTGGAGCCGGAAAAACTCTGGGCCTTGCGCAAATCCATCATTGGCCTCGGCGGCCTGCAATTACTCCTCACCACCACCGCCATCACCAGTATCGGCCTTTCGCTGGGCTACAGCTTCCAGCCCAGCCTTGCCTGCGGCATGGCGCTTTCTTTATCTTCCACCGCGCTCGTGCTGCAAATGCTGCAAGAAAAGGGCCTCCTGAATACCTCCGCCGGTGAATCCTCCTTCGCCGTATTGTTATTCCAGGACATCGCCGTCATCCCCATCCTCGCAATCATGCCCCTGCTTGCCGCAAGCGGCCTTCCCGTTGCTCCCACGCAAGCCAACTGGGTCTCCGGCATGCCCGGCTGGATGCATGCCGAAGTCATCATGTGCGCAATCGTGGCAATCGTTTTCGGCGGGCGCTATATCTCGCGCCACGTCTTCCGCTACATGGCCAACACCCACCTGCGCGAAGTCTTCACCGCAACCTCGCTCGCCCTGATCGTAGGCGTAACCTTGCTCATGGAGCATATCGGCCTCTCGCCTGCCATGGGCGCCTTCGTCGCAGGCGTGGTACTCGCCAACTCCGAATACAAGCACACGCTAGAAGCCGACATCGAGCCATTTAAAAATCTCCTCCTCGGCCTGTTCTTCATCTCCGTCGGCATGGGCATGGACTTCACCATTCTCACTTCGCACCCGCTGGGTATCGTAAGCGCGCTCATCGCCCTCATCGCCATCAAAATCTCCGTGCTGATGCTGCTGGGCAAATATTTCAACCTACAGCCTGCGCAAAACGCCGTCTTCAGCTTTGTCATGTCCCAAGGCGGCGAGTTCGCCTTCGTACTGTTCCAATACGCTGGCGACCTGCACGTCATGGAAAAAGAAGCCAC
>JAYULW010000029.1:0-5484 GCA_043763155.1 Alphaproteobacteria bacterium
CACGGTTTTACCCGCGCCGGTCGGCCCGATGATGGTGGTGTGGCCCACGTCGCGGTTGTGGAAGTTGAAGTAATACGGGGTGCCGGAGGAGGTGTCGAACACGGTAACCGCGTCGCCCCAGTGGTTGCCGGAAATTTTGCCGATGGGGTAATTGTGCAAGCTTGCGAAGCCCGCGAGGTTCATGGTGCTGATGTCGGCACCACGGGCGATGCAGTCGAAGTTTGCGGGTAGCTGCGCCCAGTAGGCTTGCTCCATCACGAATTTTTCGCGCACGGGGTTGATGCCGAGGTTTACGAGTTCGGCGATGGCGAGGGACAGTACTTTTTCGAGTTCCGGCAGGCTTTCTTCAAAGCACATGACGGTGAGGTGATGCGGGCCGAAGGCCACGTGGCCGGACATGGCCATGTCGAGTGCGTCGGAGATTTCGGCGATTTGCGAGATAGCGGCGTCTTCTGCGGCCATCATTCGGCGCTGGCGGAGCTGCATGCGGTTGATGTTCACGCTGCGGTTATGGAAGGCGAAGGACTGCGAGATGATGAATTCGAACGGGAGCTGCAGGAAGCCGTCGAGCAGGCCTGCGGCGGTTGCGGGCGAATATTCCTTGATGCTGATGAGGCCCGCGAAGCGCTTGCGCGGCGCGCCGGAGACTTCGATGGCGCGGCCACCGAAATACAGGCGGTAAATGGGCAGGTAGCGCGACATGTCGGTGGCTGTGAAGCGCATGGGCTGAGAGAAGCCGCAATTGATGAGGTTGGCGAGGAACTCCATGGGTTCGGAGAATACGCCGTGTTCGTTTTCATACGTGGTGAGCTGGCGGGCGCCGTAGTCGCGCAGGGTGGCGCTCAGGCGCGAGACGGCTTCGGCGAGTTCTTTTTGCGCGTCGCGCATGGCGTCAATCTGCGCGGTTTTGTTACCGGCGGAGGAGGCTTTTTTCAGGTAATGATGCACCTTTGCCGCGCCCTTGGTATCGGCTTTGCGGACTACGGTGATGTACAGCTCGTTGACGTAGGTGTCTTTGGTGGTGTGTTTTTCGTGCCAGAGCTTGTCTACGTATGCTGCGAAACCGGGAGGCTGTTTGCCGCCGGGGTAGGCGCTCTGGCGGCGGCGGATGGTGTGGAACCACACGGCGAAGGTGCCGTCGGCCATGGACTTCAGGAGCGAATTGCGGACGAGCTTCTTCATGTCCACGTCTTCGTCGTCGGCGGTTTCAAAGCTGAAGCCGTCGAGTTTCAGGACCTGCAGGAATTCCTTTTTCTTGGTCAGGAGGGTTTCGCGGTCCCAGTGGTATTCGTAGGGGATGAAGGTCGCCGCGGATACTTCCAGCTTCGAGTAGGTGGCTTTTTGCGTTTTGCGGCGCTGGAGCGAAAGTTTCATGTTATGCGGGTACCAATACAAACGAAGGTTGCGTGGCCGCGCAATGCAGCGCGGAATTAATACGGGTCATAGGAATTGGTAAAGCCATGATAGCCACGGTTCATGCATTTGTAGCCTTTGGCCATCTTGATGATGAAAAGTTCGATGGCGCGCGGCTCTTTCAAGCAAATCAAATACCCGATGAGATGGATGACGGGCGCAACCATGAACAGCACTTTGAAGTCCTGCGTGTTGATGAAGGTGATCATGCTGACGATGGCGTTAATCACGAAATACATGTAGCTCACGCCCATGATCATGGTGGGGCGCGTTAAACCCTGGAACAACGGATCGGATTGGAGGCGGCCTGCTGACATTGAAATAATCCTATAGGAGGTTTAATTTACAATACGTTGCTTAACAAAGGGTGAAGCCCTTTTACAGCTCTTACAGCATAACATAGTTTTATTGCAATTTTGTGGCAGCGGCAGCATCAATATGTCCGGATTATGACGATTTTTCATTGCGTATCGGGGCTAGTTGGCGCAGGCCCTAGCTCTGTTTTGGCGGGTACAGATTAACAAATCATTAATTTTATAATTTACAGCCCAAGGCGCAGGCTGGGCTGGGGGCATTTCGCCACTCAAAATTCTTTGGACAAAGGGTGCCTCCATGACTATGAGTTTGTGGTCAGCCATCTGTTGAGAATGGTGCAATTTTTTTGAAGAAACCAGAGTTGTTATGAAAATTGTTATCCTTGGATCGGGCCTTTTGGGGGTTACCACCGCGTATGAGCTGGGCAAGCGCGGATTTGACGTTACCGTGCTGGAGCGCAACCATGAAAGCGCCCGCGAAACCAGCCACGCCAATGGCGGCCAGCTGAGCTACAGCCACGCCGAGCCATGGGCCAGCCCTTCGGTTCTGCCCAAAATCGGCAAGTGGATGTTTAAGTCCGACGCCCCCCTCGTGCTGCGCCCGCGCGCCGACATGGACATGATCAAATGGGGCATCAAATTCCTGCGCAACTGCACCAATGAGCGCGCCGAAATCAACTGCGTGAACCTGCTGCGCCTGGGGCTTTACAGCCGCGAGTGCTTCCAGACCATCATGGCCGAAACCGGCGTAGCGCACGATTACGGGCAGAGCGGCATCCTGCATATTTACAGCAAGCAGGAAGATTTTGACGCCGCCAAGAAACATAATGATTTCCAGGCCAAATTCGGCTGCGAGCAGAAGGTGCTGACCACCGCCGAAGTGATGGCGCTGGAGCCGAGCTTCCAATACACTGACCGGGTGATTGTGGGCGGTATTCACGCCACCATGGACGAAACGGGCGATCCGTACCTGTTCTGCAATGCTTTGGCCAAGGTGGCCGCTGAGCGCCATGGGGTGAAGTTCCAGTTCGGCGTGGACATCAAGGAAATCCACTCTGAGGGCGAGAATGTGACCGGGGTTACCACCGATAAGGGCCGCATGGACGCCGACGGGTTTGTGATGGCGATGGGTTCTTATAGCCCGATGATCCTGAAGCAATTGGGCATTAATGTGCCGATTTACCCGATGAAAGGCTACAGCATCACCATTGATGCCAATGAGTTCTGCCCGCATACCAGCCTTACCGACGGCACGCATAAAATCGTGTATAGCCGCCTTGGCAGCCGCATGCGCGTGGCGGGCACTGCGGAATTCGCAGGCCACAACCAGAGCATCAACGAAAAACGCATCACGCCGATTGTGAACGCGGCCAAAGCCTTGTTCCCCAAGGCTGACTGGACCCAGGACATTCGCAAATGGGGCTGTATCCGCCCGCAAACACCAGACGGCCCGCCGATTTTGGGCCGCACGCCCTTCAGGAATTTGTTCCTGAATACGGGCCATGGCACGCTGGGATGGACGCAGGCCGCAGGCAGCGCGTTTATCGTGGCAGACATCATGGAGGGTAAAAAGCCCGCTGTCATGATGCAGGGCCTAACCCTTGAAAGGTATATGTAGCAATGGCGTCCTTCGGCAAAATGATTTTTTATGATTGGGCCGGAGGGAACGAACTGCTGTTCAGGGCGGTGAACCATTGGGGCAGCGGCGAGATTTACGACAATCTGATGATGGGCATCAGCCGCCTTAGCGATTACAAAAATTTTCCCTATTACTTCCTCATGCTGTGTATTTGCGCATTTACGGATTTTGCGATGCGCAAGCTGCGTGGGCGGGGCGGGGCGAACCATGCGCTTGTTGCGTGGCTGGGCGTGTTGTGCGTGGTGGCTTGTTCGTTTGCCATTGACGGGGGCATGGTGCGCTACATCAAATCGCACGCGGAGTTTGGGCGGCCTTATGTGGCAATGCCTGCTGAAGAGGTGACGCTTCTGGAATATAGCGCCGACCGCGAAGATGACTTCCACAGCTTTCCCAGCGGCCATGCGTCTTTTGTGGCGATGCTGGTTACGGCGTTATGGCCGGTATTTTCGGCAAGCATGAAGCGGGTGGGGCAGTTTTGTATTGTGATGGTGTGCTGGTCGCGCCTTGCAGTGGGGATGCATTTTCCGGCGGATCTGGTGTATGCGGTGCTGCTTGCGATTAGTGTTACCTATCTTGTGCGATGGTTTTTGTACCGGCAGCTTTTCCTGCGATTACATTTGAAATGCTAGGCGCACATGGAACCTGAAATCATTTCCTTCGATGTTCCCGATGCGCGCCAGACGGGAGCCACGCATCATATTTCGGCGGCGCAATGGGGCAAAGCGGGCGAAAAGCCGACGCTGCTTTGCGTGCATGGGCTTACGCGAACGGGGCGCGATTTTGATTTTGTGGCGAAGGCGCTGGCTGCGGATTTTCATGTGCTGGCGCCGGACATGCGCGGGCGCGGCAAAAGCGAGTGGCTGAGCGATGCGGAGGGTTATAGCAACCCGGCGTATATTTCCGATCTTGCGTTTATCCTGCAATCGCTGGGCGTCGCAAAGCTGCATTGGCTGGGGACCAGCATGGGCGGGATTATGGCGCTGATGGCGGCGAACAGCGCGCCGGGGCTGATCCAATCCCTGATTATGAATGATATTGGCTGCGTGATTCCGGGCAGCGGGCTTTCGCGCATTCGTGAAATTGCCACCATTCCCACGGTGTTTGCCACGCGCGAAGAAGGTGAAGCAGCGATTCGCACGCGCTCGGCGGGTTTTGGCATTACCGATGCGGCGCACTGGCAGCATGTGTATGCGTATGGGCTGGAAAAAGTGGATGCGGGCTGGCGTTTTACGTATGACCCCGCGCTGTTTACGGCTGGGTTTTCGCCAGATGCACCGGTGAAGGATATTGAGCTGTGGCCGCTGTGGGGCGCGGTGAAAACGATTCCCGTGTTGCTGCTTCGCGGTGCGGATTCGGATTTGCTGAGCGCGGAAACGGCGCAGGCCATGAAGGCCGCGCACCCGAATTTAACGCTGGTGGAATTTGCAGGCGCGGGCCACGCACCTGCCCTGATGGACCCCAAACAGATAGCGCCCATCCAGCAATGGATGAGCGCTATTGTCTAAGCAATTAGGGTAATCGGGCGTTACGAGCAGTAGCTCAGGATCGCGGGATGTACCGAATGGAAAAATACGCCGGCTGCACCCATGGCAAGTGCGAATGCCGTGGTGAGTTTTGCGCGGGCAGGAGTGCCATACATAAAGTCATTTACCAGCTTCGCTGTGTTCACAGCGGAGTCAATCGCTGCCTTTACGGAATCTTGTTTGGTAATTGCGACTGCTCTAGCCATTGGTATCCTCCTGAAATGAAATATTATCACCGAGATATCTTAAGGACAGTCTTAGGAGTATAGCGCATTTTATACGTTTTGTTAACATAGTTTATGCGGCACTGCGGAAAGAACGCAGGCAAACAGCCATTTTTGGGATGTGGATACAGGGGTTTAGCAGGTTAAAAAAAACGCATGACATACCCCTTTGAGGGGGCATGACCATGCGTTTTTTTCAAAATCAATCGGAAGGGTAAGCTTAGTCGTTACGTTCAGACTGCTTACGTGCCAGTTTACGGGCGCGGCGCTGAGCTTCAGCGGCTTCGCGTACGCGGGCTTCGGAAGGTTTTTCGTAGTGGCGGCGCATCTTCATTTCACGGAAGAGGCCTTCACGCTGCATTTTCTTTTTC
>JAYULW010000030.1:0-3725 GCA_043763155.1 Alphaproteobacteria bacterium
ACCGCCATTACCGTCGCCCAGCACCAGCGTTTCGCCGTCCGCCGCCGCGCCTGAAAGCGAGAAGGTGACACTCGCCGAAGTCTGGTTCTGCGCCGTCACTAGCGTTTCGTTGACGATGCCGGTGGATTTGGTGCTGTTGGTGCTAAGCCCATTATCCGCACCCCCTGCAAGCGTCACCACATTGGCCGCAACCGTCGCCGTACCGCTCACCGCAATCGTGGTGGTGGACGCCGCCTTGCTCAGGATAAAATTATTACCGCCCGCACCACCCGCCTTCGCCGTCACATTAACCGTCGCGCCATTGGCAACGTAGGTGGCTTGCGAAATGCGCGTATCCTTCGACGCGTTCAAAAAGTTGGCGAGGTTGCTGGCAGTCGCCGTCTCATCCACCCCGATGGCAAAATCATTGCCGGGGCCTGCGGTTGCCGTCGCGCCATTAATCACCACCGTCTGGCCCGCCGTGGGGTTCACGCTGATAGTAAAACTGCCAGCCGCTTTCGTGGCTTCGCTGGATTGCGTGAGCAGCTGGTTGCCCCCCGCAAGCGAACCGTCGAGCAGCTTCACATTGTTAAAGCTGGTATTGCTCGCAATACCGTCAATGGAGTCGAGCAGCCCTGCGAATTGTTGCTGCAAATAGCCGCGCTCATTGTTATTCAGCGCCGGGCTGTTGGCCTGCAGCGCAATGGATTTCAGCGTGTCGAGGATAGTGCCAACCTGCTGCAAACCGCCCGCCGCAACCTGCAAAAGGCTGCTGCCTTGCGCGATGTTGCTGTTGATTTGCTTCAGCGAAGACACCTGCGACTGCAACTGCGCCGAGATGGAAAACGCCGCCACGTCGTCGGCTGCATTGATAATGCGGTTGCCCGACGAAAGGCGCTGCGTGTTCGCCTGTAATGCATTTTGTGAATTACTAAGATTATACAGTGCTGGCGTCAAAAACGCGGCGCTGCTAAGGGGTGCCGAGGTGATCGTCATAAAGCTTCATGCCCGTTCTCAGTCATGGTCCACCGTCTTGGCGTTCCAATCCTGCTACAAACGGCTTCTCTACATGACGAAACCGGACAATAAACAACCCGCCTACAAATGGCAGATTGATAAAGTGTAGCAGATAATGCCTTAAAAAGCATTAACCCATAATTAGGGAGAAAAAATAGAAACTTAGTCGGCCAGCGCCAGCTTTACCCGCAGCGCTTCAGGCACTTCCGGAGTCGTTTTGCTGCCCATGCGCATGCTGCGTAAATCCATCACGCTCACCGCCATTTTGATGCCTTCAAATTCTTCGCGGTCGGGAACCACGATGTCGTTACGGATCTGCCAGTTCAGGCCAAAAATCTGCATCGTCTGGCGGTAGCTGCGCGCCAGCGGCAACGGCGCAAGGTTGAACGCAAAATCCACCCCCTCGGCAACAGCTTTGCTGATGAAACGCTTCGCCAGCTCCGGAAAAATAGAACCCGCGCGGAACTCTGGCAGAATGGCAAGCCGCGAGAATTCGCCGAATGTATGCTGGGCAAGATCAAGTTCGGGAAAACGCTCCGCAAGCATGAAATCAGGGCCTTCCAGCGGCAGGTCCATGCGCTGCGCGGCAGTGGAAATGGTCAGGCGCCCGCCCGCGATCACCTGCAAACCTTTGCGGGCAACCATCAGCTGGCTCACTTCGTCGAAGCGGTCGCGCACGCCAGAAAAATGCTTCAGGCCCCACACGCTGATGAACATGTTTTCGCGCATATTGCAATATTGGTGAATCAGCCCGGCGTCCTGAGAGAATTCAAATACCACTTTTTCCTGCAGGCGCATGCTGCGCAGCGCTTTGCGCGCAAGGCTGGACTCCGGCATAGCGCCGAAATACGCTGGCTTGGCCAGGCGCGACACCTCGGTCACAATCTCTTCGGAAGCAATGTTCGACAAGGTATTCATAGATCTCCGTTTTCAGCCACCTTCACTGCGGAAGGCTTAATTATTAAAATTTAGTAAATATCAACACCACCGCTTAACACTTGGCAACTGGAATTTACTTGGTTTCTCAATTAATGCGCCTTAATCGTAACTCTCATCTACATACGTCAAAAATTAAGTTTGCTAACACAAAATCTAGCAATCTTAACTAATAAGTAGGAAATTATTACCTACCTACCCATATAAATTACTATACAATTGTTATTCTTGCAACTTCCTATTGATAAAAAAGCATGGCCTCCATATGTTGCGTCTCAGGTAAGCTCATATAAGCTATAGTTTGTTTTCCACAGCGTTAGGCGGCTATTTTCATGTGCGGTATCATTGGCATAACAGGTTTCCGGGAAGCGGCTCCCCTTATATTGGGCGGGCTAAAACACCTTGAATATCGCGGCTACGACTCAGCCGGAATCGCAACGATTGTGGATAAAAAAATCCAGCGTGTGCGCGCCGAAGGCAAACTGGTCAACTTAGAGAAGCAACTGGCGGCAACCCCATTGCCCGGAACCGTAGGCATCGGTCACACCCGCTGGGCCACCCACGGCTCCCCCAACGAAGCCAACGCACATCCGCACTGCACCGATCAGGTCGCCGTGGTCCATAACGGCATCATCGAAAATTTCCGTTCCCTGCGCGACGAACTCACCGCCAAAGGCTACAGCTTCCACAGCCAGACCGACACTGAAGTGGTCCCCGTACTCGTCACCGACCTGCTGAAATCCGGCCTTGCCCCCGCGCAAGCTGTCGCCGCCGCACTCAAACGCCTCGAAGGTGCCTTCGCCCTCGGCTTCATATTCGCCCAAAGCCCCGACCTGCTGATCGCCGCCCGCCGCGGCCCGCCACTGGCCGTAGGCTACGGCGACAAAGAAATGTTCCTCGGCTCCGACGCCATTGCGCTTTCCAGCCTCACCACCCAGATCAGTTATCTGGAAGATGGCGACTGGGCCGAAATCACCCCCACCTCTATTGTGATCCACGACGCAACCGACGCTGTCGTCACGCGCCCCATCATCCAGTCCGGCTACCATGGCGCCGCCGTCGGCAAAGGCAATTACCGCCACTTCATGCAAAAAGAAATCCATGAGCAGGCAGGCGTCGTCGGCGAAACCATCAAAGTATATTGCAGCCCCGTAGACCTGAACGTCACGCTGGGCGACATGAAAATCAAGCTCGACACCATCGAGCGCATCCAGATCATCGCCTGCGGCACGTCGTATTACGCCGCGCAGGTCGCCAAATACTGGCTGGAATCCATCGCCCGTATTCCCGTGGAAGTGGATGTAGCATCGGAATACCGCTACCGCGATCCTGTGCAAGACCCCAAAAGCCTCACCATCGTCATCTCCCAGTCCGGCGAAACCGCCGACACGCTGGCCGTGCTGCGCTACGCCAAACAATCCCATAAGGTTCTAGCACTGGTAAACGTGCCCGAATCCACCATCGCCCGCGAAGCCGACGCCGTATTATATACGTATGCCGGCCCCGAAATCGGCGTGGCATCCACCAAAGCCTTCACCACCCAGCTTGCAACACTCGCGCTTTTCACCATCGCGCTCGCCGAAGCGCGCAAAAGCATCTCCGAAGAAAAACGTAAAGAACTCTGCCAGCTCCTGCTGGAAGTTCCCACCCATATCTCTGAAATCCTGAAACTCGACGAGCGCATCCAAGCCCTCGCCCATAACCTGATGCACGCGCAGGACATGCTCTATATTGGCCGCGGCACCAGCTACGCCATCGCCATGGAAGGCGCGCTCAAGATGAAGGAAATCTCC
>JAYULW010000031.1:0-3751 GCA_043763155.1 Alphaproteobacteria bacterium
ATAAGCTTGAGCAGGCCCAAAAGGATAGTGCAAATACCTATTTGCCCTGGAATAAGCCGGGCGCCATTATGAAAGTCCAGGAACTCCTCGATACTAAAGCTGGATTAGACGCGCTTCAGAAAATTAATCTGGAGCAACGGCGTGCGGCAAATGAAAAGGCACTTAAATTAGGGCAAGCTGAGAGCAGAAAAGCGCCTTCCGGCGTGGCTCCTACGCAAGAGCAGCCTCAGGGTATGGTTGGTATGAAACGCGGGGAAAATCCCCCCGCTCCTTCAGCCACGGTCGCATCAAATGACGGAAAACAAGGATCTGTCATTAGGTAGTAACTACCATATCTGCGTTAGTAGGCCCGCCATTACCTATGCAAAATTATCCCTGACACCATTGCGGATGTCAGGGATAATTACCAAATTAGGTTAGCGTTTGTCCACAGGGACGAAGGCGCGGGGTTCGTTGCCGGTGAAAAGCTGGCGGGGACGCGCGATCTTGGTTTTGGGATCCTCGATCATTTCTTTCCACTGGGCAACCCAGCCGACGGTGCGGGCTACTGCGAACAAGACGGTAAACATCTTGGAAGGCAGGCCCATGGCGCGGTAGATGATGCCGGAGTAGAAATCTACGTTGGGGTAGAGTTTGCGTTCTACGAAATATTCGTCGGAAAGCGCAATGCGTTCGAGTTCCACGGCGATTTTCAGCAAGGGTTCGTCAATCTTGCCAAGCTCCTTGAGAACGTCCTGACAGGTTTTATGCAGAACTTTGGCGCGTGGATCGTAGTTCTTGTACACACGATGGCCGAAGCCCATGAGGCGCACGCCGCTGTTTTTGTCTTTCACCTTTTTGATGAACTCGGGGATGTTGCTTACGTCGCCGATTTCGCGGAGCATGTTGATTACGGCTTCGTTAGCGCCGCCATGCGCGGGACCCCAGAGGGATGCGATGCCCGCGCCTACACATGCGAAGGGATTCGCACCCGATGAGCCAGCCATGCGCACAGTGGAGGTGGAGGCGTTCTGCTCGTGGTCGGCGTGGAGAATCAGGATTTTGTCCATGGCGTCGGCGAGGACGGGGTTCACCTTATATTTCTCGCACGGGGTGGAGAAGAGCATGTGCAGGAAGTTTTCAGCGAAGCCGAGGTCGTTCTGCGGGTAGATGAAGGGCTGGCCGATGGAGTATTTGTAGGCCATGGCGGCAAGCGTGGGCATTTTTGCGATCATGCGGTATGCGGAGAGTTCGCGGTGCTCTGGGTTATTCATGTCCAGCGAGTCATGATAAAACGCAGACAAGGACGCAGTTGCGCCGAGGAGAACTGCCATAGGGTGCGACGCGCGGGGGAAGCCGCGATACAGGAAGTGGAGCTGTTCATGCGCCATGGTGTGCAGGGTGATGCGGCGGTTCCATGCGGTTTTTTCGGCGGCGTTGGGGAGTTCGCCATTCAATAAAAGATGGGCTACTTCGAGGAAGTCGCTTTTTTCAGCGAGCGCGTCAATGTCGTAACCGCGATAACGAAGGATGCCTTTGTCGCCATCAATATAGGTGATTTTGGATTCGCAGGAGGCGGTGGCCATGAAGCCGTTATCATAGGTGAAATACCCGGTTTCGCCGTAGAGCTTGCCAATATCAATTACGTCTGCGCCTTCGACGGCGGGATAGACGGGGAAATCAATGCTTTTGCCATCAATGGTGAGCGTTGCGTTTTTGGTGGATGCGGCTGTCGCGGTCTTTTTTTCAGGTGCGCCCATGTGTAGTTACTCCCTCGGTTTTTATAGTGAATTCTGGTTATACGGCTTTCTTACGACTTAACACCATGACAGCTAATGGTAAATAAAACATTGAGAGCCGGAAAGCCTTGGTAATTGTGCCCATTTCTGGTAAAAAATCCATTATGTTTACCCAGTTGAAACGTTTTTCCCAGAATGAATCAGCGCCCAGCATACTCCTGGCTGTGCTGGTGGTGCTGGCGGTGATCGCAGCGAATACACCGCTGCATGTCTATTATAATAAGCTGCACACGCCCAGAGCCACGATGATTATCAACGACGGGCTGATGGCGCTTTTTTTCCTTGTTATTGCTATTGAGCTGAAAGCGGAAATGCTGCATGGGGCACTGGCGACACGGGCGCAGGCGGCGTTGCCTGTGGCTGCGGCGCTTGGTGGCGTGGTGCTTCCGGCGCTGGTGTTTGTGTATTTCAATGAGGGCGAGGCATTGCGCGGGTGGGCGATTCCGATGGCCACCGATATTGCGTTTGCGATGGGGCTGGTGGGGGTATTTGGCACAAGGCTGCCGCCGGGGTTGCGCGTGTTTTTGATGGCTTTGGCTGTAATTGACGACTTGTTTGCCATCGTGGTGATTGGTAGTTTCTACACGGCGGAGATTTCGTGGCAGGCGCTGGGCATGGCGGCGGGAATTGTGGCGCTGCTGTTTGTATATAACCGGAAAGTTACGTTTATGGCGCCGTTTTTACTGGCGGGGGCGGCACTGTGGATTGCTGTGCATGAGTCGGGGATTCACTCGACGGTGGCGGGCGTGCTGCTGGGGCTTTTGATGCCGCTGGATAAGGGGCGGCTGGTGCTTTCCAAGCTGCATCTGCCGGTGGCGTTTTTTGTGGTTCCGGTGTTTGTGTTTGCGAATGCGGGGGTGTCGTTTGGCGCGGATTCTGTGCATATCCTTTGGGAGCCAGTGACGATTGGGATTGTGGCGGGGTTATTTCTGGGTAAGCAGTTTGGAATTTTCCTGACCTCATGGTTTATGGTGCGGCTTAGGCTTGCGAAGCTGCCCGATGGGGTGAGCTGGGGGCAATTTTATGGTATTTGCATGGTGGCGGGGATCGGTTTTACTATGAGTTTGTTTATCGGAAGCCTTGCCTACCGCTCTTCTGCGCTTATGGGAGAGGCGCGGATCGGGGTGTTGCTGGGTTCGCTTGCATCTGCGGTGTGCGGGGGTATAATGCTTGCCATCACGCTACCTGCAAAAAAGAGCGCATCATGAACAAATCTTGGGTTTTCGTTTGCCTGACGCTGGTTATGCTGCTGCCTGCCTGTGAAAAGGAAGGCAAGGATGTATGGAATGATATTGATTATGCGCGTATTGCGCGGGATAATTACCGCCGGGAAAACGACTCTAGCTACATACCCCCACCGAGTGTCATTGGCTGTACGGACGACGACCTGTATAATTGCAGCCGCCGCGGGCCGATGTATTAGCGCTTAAGGTCAGCGCCTAATTCTAATTCTTTTGCGCCTTCGAGGCTTCGGAATACCTGCAGGTTTTCCAGCACGCGCTGGATGTAATTGCGGGTTTCAGCGAAGGGGACTTTTTCAATCCAGTTTACGGCTTTGTCCACATCGTTTTCGGGCGTGCCGAAGGATTGCATCCATTTGCGCACGTTACCGGGGCCTGCGTTGTACGCGCCGATGGCCAGCACGTAGGAGCCGTCGTAGCTGTCAACCAGCCGCTTCAGGTAGAGGCTGCCCAGCGTCATGTTGAAGTTGGGGTCTTCGAGCTTGGAGGCAGAGAAGCTGAGGTCGTGCTTTTTGGCGACTTCTTTAGCGGTGGAGGGCAGGAGCTGCATCATGCCCAATGCACCGCTGGGGGATTTGGCGTGGGGGTCGAACTCAGATTCCTGACGGGTGATGGCGAGGGTGAGGGCGCGCTCGATGGGGTCATCCTTTGGCGTGGCGGGCGTGGGGTAGCCGGATTTTACGAGGACGACATTTTGCTGCAGGGCTTTTTTGGCGGCGCGAACGCTGAGAT
>JAYULW010000032.1:0-4375 GCA_043763155.1 Alphaproteobacteria bacterium
GAGTCGCGCAGGTTGGCGGCGTGGGCATGGCCTTGGCTTCCGTAGCCGACGATGGCGATTTTCTTGTTCTTGATGAGGTTTAAGTCGGCGTCACGGTCATAATATACGCGCATTGTCTTGTCCTTTGGTTTGTTTGGGTGGTTGTTTTACAGTATTTAAGTGTTAATTCCAGTTAATTGTTAGATGCCCTCTTTGCCGCGGCTGATGGCGGCGATGCCGGTGCGGCAGATTTCCATGAGGCCCAAGGGCTTCATGATGTCAATGAAGGCATCAATTTTTTGGGATTCGCCGGTGATTTCAAAGACGCAGGAGGCGGTGGTGGCATCTACCACGCGGGCGCGGAAAATGTCGGCGACGCGCAGCGCCTCGGTGCGGTCTTTGCCTTCGCCGTTTACTTTCACGAGGGCCAGTTCGCGCTCTAGGTGCGCGCCTTCGACGGTGAGGTCGTGTACTTTATGCACGGGCACCATGCGCTCCAGCAGTTTTTTGATTTGCTCGATGACCATTTCGGTGCCGGAGGTGACGATGGTGATGCGGGAGCGACCAGTACTTCCCAGATTAGATTGGTCATGTTCGACTTCGGCCACGGTGAGGCTTTCGATGTTGTAGCCGCGGCCGGAAAACAGGCCGATAACGCGGGCGAGCACGCCGAATTCGTTATCCACCAGTACGGCCAGCGTGTGGCGGCGCTGGGCGAGGTTTACGGTGGGTATGTCGTAGACGATATCTTTCATCGTTAATTCCTAATTATGGCTATTACTCAGGTTTTTCGCTGAACCAGTCGCCCACCTGGCCGATGCTGCTTTGGGGGAGGGGCTGGTCGCAGTTGGCAACGCAGTTGCCGTTTTGAAGGACTTGCCCGCCGCAATAGCTGTGGCAGGAGCGCATGTTTACGTCGCAGCCTTTCTGGCAGTATTGCAGTTCGGGGCAGTTGCGGGCCTGGGCGTAAAAGTCGGCTTCGCTTTTATCCACCAGCAGGCCCTGTGCCATGCGGTCGTTGACATATTGCAGGTAGGATTGCTGTGCGTTCAGCTGGGCATTGTGGACGCAGGTGTTTTTCAGGGCTTCGCAGTTGCGCAGGCATTGGGCTTTGGCCACGGGGCATTGCTTCACGCAGGTTTTGCCCTGTTCGGTTGGGGGCGGCACCAGCGTGTAGGGGTCGCTGTTGAGGATCAGGCTGTCGCAGCTTGCGAGCAGGAAAAAGGGGATGAGCAGGCAGAGTTTTTTGATCATGGGAGTCTCTACAACAGGTCCTTGCTGTGAACCGCGCCTTTTTGCTCAGGGTTGAGCAGGAGTTCGTAGTGGGCGGCGCCTGCGGGGATCATGGGGTATACGTTTTCATTCTGGTCTACCATCATGTCTACGATCACGGGGCCTTTGGTGTTGATCATCTGGGTGATGGTTGCGTCAACATCGGCTACTTTTTCGCAGCGCAGGCCGGTCATGCCGTAGGCTTCGGCCAGCTTGACGAAATCGGGGAGGCTGTCCATGTAGGATTCGGAGTAGCGGGAGCCGTGGAACATTTCCTGCCACTGGCGGACCATGCCCATGTAGCGGTTGTTCAGGATGAAGATTTTCACGGGCAGGCGATACTGCATGATGGTGGAGAGTTCCTGGATGTTCATCATGATGGATGCTTCGCCGGTGACGCAAAAGGTGAGCGCGTCGGGATGGGCGATCTGCACGCCCATGGCGCTTGGCATGCCGTAGCCCATGGTGCCGAGGCCGCCGGAGGTCATCCAGTGGCCGGGCTGGTCGTATTTGATGAATTGGGCGGCCCACATCTGGTGCTGGCCCACGTCGGTGGTGACGTAAGGGTTTTGGGATTTGGTGAGTTCGTACAGGCGTTCCAGCGCGTATTGCGGCTTGATGACGTTGGGGTCGGTTTGCTTGTAGCTGAAGGATTTCTTGGCGCGCCATAATTCGATTTTGGCCCACCAGTCTTTCAGCTCGGCATCGGCTTTCAGTTTTTCTTCTTTCCAGATGGTGAGCATCTGGCGCAGCACGTTTGCGGCGTCGCCCACGATGGGCACATGGGTGGGCACGACCTTGTTGATGGAGCTGGGGTCAATGTCTACGTGGATTTTTTTGGAGTTGCGGGAGAAGGCATCGAGGCGGCCCGTGACGCGGTCGTCGAAGCGGGCGCCGATATTGATCATCACGTCGCATTCGGCCATGCACATGTTGGCCTCAAGGGAGCCGTGCATGCCGAGCATGCCGACGAATTGCTTGTCGGTGCCGGGGAATGCGCCAAGGCCCATGAGGGTGTTGGTGCAGGGGAAGCCGGTGAGATGCACGAGTTCTTTCAGCAGTTCGCAGGCCTCAGGCCCGGAGTTGATGACGCCGCCGCCGACGTAGAAAATCGGGCGCTTGGCGCTTGCCATGAGATGCACGGCTTTTTCGACCTGCATGTAGTCGCCTTCCACCTGCGGGCGGTAGGAGGGGCGGTATTCGTCCTGCTTTCCGGTGTAGGCGGCGAGCTGGTTCATCAGGTTTTTGGGGATATCAATAACCACCGGGCCGGGGCGTCCGGTGCGGGCGATGTAAAACGCTTCGTGGATGATGCGGCCAATGTCGGCGGTGTCTTTGACGAGGTAGTTATACTTGGTGCAGGAGCGGGTCATGCCGGTGGTGTCGGCTTCCTGAAATGCGTCGGAGCCGATGAGGTGCGTGGGCACCTGCCCGGTGATGCACACCAAGGGGATGGAGTCCAGCATGGCATCGGTCAAACCTGTAATGGCGTTGGTTGCGCCGGGGCCGGAGGTGACGAGGACCACGCCTACTTTGCCCGTGCTGCGCGCATAACCTTCGGCGGCATGGGTTGCGGCTTGTTCGTGGCGCACGAGGATGTGGCGCAGGGCGTTTTGCTTGAAGAGGGCATCGTAAATCGGAAGCACGGCACCGCCGGGATAGCCGAAGATGGTATCCACGTTTTCGGCAGCGAGGGCTTTGACCACGATTTCCGCGCCGTTCATTTCTTCGTATGCGATGGGTTCTTCCGTTGGTAGATGCGCCTTTTTAGCCTTGAACATAGTTGCCCTAATCAGTGAAAAGAAAAGGGTGTAAATCTAGTGTTTTGGCGGGTTGTGGTCAAGGGATTTGCACGTTTCGGAGGCGAAATCAGCTGGATTTTTCTGCCAGTCGAGGGGCGTGGCGGCGGGCAACTGGTTCCTGAGCCATGTCAGCTGCCGCTTGGCGTAGTTGCGGGTGGCCTGGCTTGCAGCGGTTTTGGCCTCTTGCAGTGTGCATTCGCCGTTTAGGTAGTGGGTGAGTTCGGGTACGCCTACGGATTTCATGACGGGGAGCGTGTTTGGCAGGTTAAGGGCCAGTAATTGCTTAACTTCTTCGATTGCCCCCTGCCCTATCATGGCCTCGAACCGCTGGTTGCAGCGCGCATACAGGGTGTCGCGGGGGATTTGCACGGCGTAGGTGTGGAAGGGAACATGGGCGTAAGGCGGGGTGGCGGTTTGCGACTGCCAGTGGCTTAGGGGTTTTCCGGTTCCCAGCCAGACTTCGTAGGCGCGGGTGAGGCGCTGGCGGTCGTAGACTTTCAGGCGGGTGAAGAAGGCGGGGTCTACCCATTTCAGGCGCTCGGCGAAGGCGTCTTTGCCCATTTGCTCGTAGTCGTTGATGGCTTGTGTGCGCACGTCGGGGCTGATGTCGGGGATGATTGCGATGCCTTCGAGGAGGGCTTTGAGGTAGAGGCCGGAGCCGCCGGTGATGATGGGGACCCTGCCCTGCCCTCTGGCCCAATCAATTTCCATACGGGCGAGGTTTAGCCAGCCGCCCACCGAACAGGCTTCATGAGCGGGCAGAAGCCCGTAGAGCTTGTGGGGGGCTGCGGCTTCATCTTCAGGGCTGGGGCGGGCGGTAAGTACGGATAAGTCTTTGTAAAGCTGCTGGCTATCGGCATTGATGATGACACCGCCTGAGTTTTGCGCTAATGACAGCGCAAATGCCGATTTGCCGCTGGCGGTTGGCCCGGTGAGAATAATGATGGGAGTCGTCATAAATGGGACACGATCGGGAATGTGTGATTACGCTGATTGGCAATCCTGCCAAGGAAGCACTTTCGCAGCGGTTTGTCGAGGGGATGGGGCCTTCGCTGGCTTTAGGCGGCCTGCATGTGACGCGCACCGAGTGGCTTGAGCCGGGGGTGGCCGCGAATGTTTTTGTGGAGACCGAAAACCTTCAGGCGCTGGATGCGCAAGCGGCAGCCATTGTTGCCGACCAGCCGTATGACGCGGTGGTGCAAAGCGTTCAGGGGCGCAGGAAAAAGCTGCTGATCAGCGACATGGACTCGACATGTTTTGTATATTCTGTTGCCTACAGCTAGAGAGCGATGAAGAGACGCTATCAACCTATTCTACTTTAA
>JAYULW010000033.1:0-4914 GCA_043763155.1 Alphaproteobacteria bacterium
GATGTCGGCAGCGGCAAAACTCTCGTCGCCCTCCTCACCATGCTGCGCGCCACCGAGCACAACCTCCAGTCCGCCCTCATGGTACCCACCGAGATCATCGCCCAGCAGCATTATGATACCCTGAAAAAGCTTGCCGAACCCTTGGGCGTCACCGTCACACTCCTCACCGGCAGCATCAAAGGCAAAGCCCGCAAAGATGCACTGGAATCCATCGCCGATGGCCGCAGCCACATCGTTATCGGCACCCACGCCCTGTTTCAGGAACATGTCCATTTCAAAGACCTCGCATTGGTGGTGATCGACGAGCAGCACCGCTTCGGCGTGGCGCAGCGGCAGGCGCTCACTGGCAAGGGCGACTCCCCCCACCTCCTGCACAAGACCGCCACCCCCATCCCCCGCTCCCTCACCATGACCCTCTACGGCGATATGGACTGCTCCATCCTGCGTGAAAAACCTGCCGAGCGCCTGCCCATCACTACTCGCGTGATCCCCCTCGCCCGCTACCGCGAGCTCATGGAACGCATGGCCGCCGCTTTAGACAAAGGCGAAAAAATCTACTGGATCTGCCCGCTCATCGACGAAAAATCCATCGAAGGCGAACTCGACGTCACCCCAGAAAGCGACATCGCCGCCGCAGAATACCGCTTCACTGAATTCAAAACCCGCTTCGGCGAGCGTGTGAGCCTCGTGCATGGCCGCATGAAATCAGAAGCCCGCGACGCGGAAATGCGCCGCTTCCATAGCGGAGAAACCCGCCTCCTCGTCGCCACCACCGTGGTGGAAGTCGGCGTGGACGTGCGCGATGCCACCATCATCGTCATCGAAAAAGCCGAGCGCTTCGGCCTCTCCCAGCTCCACCAGCTCCGTGGCCGCGTCGGCCGTGGCGACCAGCCTTCCTCCTGTGTGCTGCTCTTCTCAGACAAAACCAGCGAGATCGGCAAAACCCGCCTCTCAACATTGCGCGACAGTGAAGATGGCTTCGCCATCGCCGAAGCCGATTTAAAAATCCGCGGCGGCGGCGACCTCCTCGGCTCCCGCCAGAGCGGCCTTCCCCGTTTCATCTTCATGGATATCATCGAACACGAACAACTGCTCCAGCACGCCCGTGAAGACGCAAGCTTCATCCTCACCCACGACCCAAAGCTACAGACCCCACGTGGGCAAGCCCTGCAAACACTTTTGGATTTATTTGAATAACAAATTGCCCCTCGCCACAGGCGAGTAGTCCTTCCCCCGCATTTGGCGGGGGAAAGGTGACAGCCTACATTAGGGTAGTTGTTGGTATCGTGGCAGATGCCCTTGGCAAACTGCGCGTCTAACTAAGGAAATAATCCAAAAGTCATGTGAGTGACGATGGTGAAGATAGCAGTGGTAGCTAAATTTTTGGTAAAGGCCGTAGCAAAAAAACGGGCTGGATTTAAAATAAAAAAAGGCGGGCAAGCCACTGGTAAACAGGGCAATACCCGCCAAAAACCTTAAAAGGCGCTTATTTTACCTTATAAATATTATTGATATAGCCAGACCAGAAGCTTTCCAGCTTAGAAAGCGTTTTATTGAGCGTATTCAGGTCTTCCACCGTGATTTCCTTTGCGGCGATATCCACATTGCGCTGGTACAGCTCGTCCACTTTTTTGCACAGCTCCAGCCCTTTTTCTGAAAGGCGGATGCGCGTGGAGCGCTTGTCATGGGGTGCGCGCTCCTGCAGCAGGTAGCTGTTTTCCACCAGCTTCTTCACATTGTAAGACACGTTGGAGCCCAGGTAATAGCCCCGGTTCGTGAGTTCACCAATGGTAAGCTGCTCAGTGCTGATATTGTAAAGGATCAGCGTCTGCACGTTGTTAATGTCGTCGATCTTCAAACGGTCCAGTTCGGTGTTTATCACATCGAGGAAACGGCGGTGAAGGCGTTCGATCAAAAGGATGGATTCGGTATAAATCTGTTTCAACGGAAAGCCTCTTTGGTCAATGATTGTTTATTACACCTCTATTATGTAACGCCTAATTGTTAATATTTAATTTAAATGCTAACAACCCCGGCAATAATGTGAGCTGCCTTAATTAAATATCTGCCAGTTGGTAATCCAGCCCCGCAGGCGGCAGCGCCGGGAACACCAGCGTCACGCATGTCCCCTTGCCCAGCTCAGACGTAATTTCGATAGTGCCGTGATGCAGCTCCAGCAGCTTCTTCGTCAGCGGCAGCCCCAGCCCCGTGCCTTCATATTTGCGGTTCAGCCCGCTATCCACCTGCCCAAAGCTCTGGAACGCCTTCTCCACATCACCCTGCGACATGCCAATGCCCGTATCCCTCACCACGATCACGAAATGCGAAACCTCGCCCTGCGTCTCAATGGTGGAAACCGTCACATCCACATGCCCGCCCTCGTTGGTGAATTTCACCGAGTTGGACATGATATTCAGCAGCACCTGTATAAACCGCAACCTGTCAGCCACCAGCGCTGGCAGCATTTTCGGCACATGCGTGGAAATGCTCACCCCGCCCTTTTGCGCCCGCTCCGAAAGAATCGTCACGCATTTACTGATGCTTTTGCCCACATGCACCTCTTCGTAGGTAAGCGTCAGCTTGCCCGCTTCCGCCTTCGAAAGGTCAAGGATGTCATTAATAATATCCAGCAAATGCACGCCCGATTCATTAATATCACGCGAATATTCCATATACTTGGAATCCCCCAGCGCCCCGAACAGCTGGTTCATCAAAATGGATGAAAACCCGATGATCGCGTTCAGCGGCGTGCGCAGCTCATGGCTGATATTGGCAAGGAACTGCGACTTGGAGCGGTTGGCGCTTTCGGCAATGTCCCTTGCCTTTTCCAGCTCAGTGTTCTTCTGCTTCAGCTGTTGGTCGCGCGCGCCGATTTCCCTCAACATGGCGTTGAAAGATTCGGTCAGGATCACCAGCTCATTATTATATTCTTTCTGCGGGTCCCCCCGCACCGGCGCCCGTATGGAATAGTCCCGGTTGCGCGACACCTGCCGCGCCACTTCCGACAAGCTCAAAATCGGCTGCGAAATGGCATTCTGCAAATTGATCGCCATCAGCCAGCTCACCGCCAGCGCCCCACACGCCACAAGGAACGCGATAGTGATCTGCCGCTCGATATACCGGTCCACCTGGTCCTGCGTGGATTCAAGGTAAATATAACCAATCGTGTCCTGCATCTTCACAACCGGCTGCATCACCTTGATGCGCTCTTTTTCAATCACCGACTCCGCCGAATGGTCCGTAGGGCATTTTGCATCATATTCATACCGCTTGTTCAGGTAGCGGGCAAACAGCTCCCCCTTCTCGCTGTACAAACACGCCTGCACCACCGCCGGGTTCACGCTGAACACGTTCAGGTTGTTCTCCGCCTGCTTGTCGTCATTAAACAGCAGCGCCGCCGTATTGCGGTCGCCCACGATAGAAGCCGTGATCTCAAGGTCTTTGACCAGGTTGCTGCGCAAGCTGAACACCCCGATGATCGAAATGGCGAACGTGGTAATCAAAACGGAAATAAAGCTCACCATCAGGATGATAAAGGTGAGCCGCCATTTAATGGACGAATTTTTGAGTATCCGCCTCATCGGTCGATCACTTTCAGCGCAATTTCCAATAATTGCGCGTCCACCCGCATCCCGGCCTGCGAAACGGACTTGGTATTGACCACCACCTTGATCTTGCCCTCGTTCAGCACAAATCCGATCATCCCGCCTTTATCGGCAAACCCGTCAATATCGCTCACCGTAAGCACCGGGCTTCCCTTCAGCACCGTCAACACTTCGCGCAGCCGCCCCGCCTCGCTATCGCTGATAAACAGCACATGGCAATGGTTAGCCGCCATCGTCGCATCATTTTCCTGCACCAGCGAAAGCGCCAGCTTAGCCGTTGATGCCGCCTTGAACACGCTGGAAGCGCCCATCAATGGGCTTTCACCCATCACGCAGATGTCAATGCCGCTTTGCTTGGCAATCGCCTTGCCATCCGGCCATTCCACGAATTTCACGAAATTATAGATAAAGGCGGCCTTGACCAGGTATTCCTTAGTCTCCTGCGCCATCACGTATTGCGGTGCACAAATGCCCGCGCAAAGCGACAGCGTAGTTAGCCAGGAAACGAATCTTCGCCTAAGCACGGTTTAAAACTTCCAGGTTACATTGCCATAAACGCTGCGCGGCACCTGCGCGCGGCTCTGATAAACGAAAGAGCTGAACTCAGGATGTGCATCATCCAGCAGGTTCTGCCCCACGATAGAAAGCTCAAGATTCGGCATTGGCGTCCATGCCACCCGCGTATCGAAACGCAAATAGGTAGGGATATGCTGGTTCGTAAGCCCGTCTACATAGTACAAACTATTATTCACTTCCACATTATGCGGTAAAAGCAGGGTGGAACGCAAGCTCGCCTGTTGCGGTGGCGAAGCGTTGGCCACCGTTAGCCCCAGCTGGTCGTGCCGCTTGCGCTTGAAATCCAGGTACGTATAGCTGGCATCCAGCTTCCAGTAGCTCATCACATCCCATTTCCCGCTCAGCTCGATCCCGTGGCTGCGCGCCGCATTGGCGTTGATCGGCGTCACCGGCACAATATAATAAGGCGTGCCCCCCTGGAAACTCACCAGCATCGGCGTGCCCACGCTATTGGTCACCAGCTTGCCGTAATCGTTGAAAAACGCCGAAGCGTCCACAGACACCGTTTTCACCGGCTGCACACGGTAACCCAGCTCATAAGCGTTCAGCTTTTCCGCATCCAGCGACTTGTTGCCCACCGTTTCAAGATAGGCAAAGTTGCCCCCGCCGAGATTGGTGGTGGTGAGCGCCAGCGAACCGTTATCTGAGAACCGGTTTGGCGTGCGCACCGCATGGCTGGCAGAAGCCCACATCATCTGCTTGTCGTTAATCAGGTAAGCCAGCCGGGCGCTCG